>CAZJZF010000015.1:0-15860 GCA_964550385.1 uncultured Lentimicrobiaceae bacterium
AGGGTGGATGTTAGCCATCTTCCGGGAGGAATCTGTTATTTGGTTATTCGGAATACCTCTGGACAGATATATGCGACATTCAAAGTTGCCTTGCCTTGATTATAATCTTAATTCAGTTTTGCAGCATGAGCAGCCAGTTCATCTAATTGGTGTATTTTTGTGGCTGATCGCAGCTGTAAAATGAAGGCATTCCTTATCATCGTTTGTTTTTTAACCTGTATGGGTTCCCCGCACCTGAAGGCGCAGGACACTACCGCTTGCACTCCGGAAAAGCCATGCAAAGCGCTCGTTATCAGAGACTGTATTTCTTCTATTCCCGATACTCTTCCCCTCGATACCAATATCTCAAGATTCTATCTGCCTCCGGTATACCTCAACAACGTGTTGTTCCCGGCCATTACAGGTTCCTCCGGACGACCCACTCTCGATCTGTATTATCGATTCAAAACCCCATCTGAAGGATATATCTTTCGAAATCCATACACCGACTATGAAACCAATATCCATAATCTGGAGCTGATTCGTTCGGATGTTCCTTATTCTGAATGGTATTACCTCATTGGTGCCAACCGCAACCAGATATTTCGTGCGGTGTATGCACAGGATGTTGGCAAAGGGCTGAACTTCGGTGTGGATGTGAAGTTTATCAACCACCTGGGCGCCTACCGGCACGAACATGCCAAAACCAACAACGCCTCACTTTACGCACAGTATCGCGCTCAAAAGCTCCCGCTCCAAAGTCAGATTTTCCTTTTTTTCAATGGCATCACTCATGAGGAAAATGGGGGTATTTCCGATCCTTCCTATTTCGAAGATACTGTTAAGATCAACCGCGAGCTGGCTCCCATCTGGCTTAGCTCTGCCGTAAACTCCCACAGAAGCACCGAAGTGGTGTCGGTTACCGACTGGAGGTTTGGCAAGCCTGCCGGTAAATTATCTATTACCGGCAAACCCGATTCAGTCGCAGTTTCCGGAGAAACGACCATTGGCCAAATCCTGACACTGGACCTTAGGGCCAAACGGGAATGGTTCATCTACCGCGACGAGGATCCTTTTAATCCGTGGTATACCCTTACCCGCTACGACACTATTGTTACCTTCGATTCCCTTTGGTATGGTTCTCTTCAGGCCGATTTTTCATACAGGGTGCAACTGAAACAGTTTGCCTCCCTCTCTGTCGGAATCAAAGCATTGGCTTACCGATACTACGATACCCTGAATCCCGCCGGAAGCGGTAATGCCTGGTCGCCTTATGCGACCCTGTGTTTCAAACCGTTTCGGGGTTTGATGGGTGAAGCGGAAATTTCTGCTTCGTCTGACCAGGCGTTCGGATGGCGTCATCTGTTATCGGCAAATATACAGTGGAATCCTTCTGAATGGGTTTTTGGAGCCTCGGTGCGTGAATGGAGTGCCTATCCTTACAGGCAGGATATGACCTATGCCTCCAACCATTTTGTCTGGAACCAGTCCATGACCAATACCCGCTACCTGCAGGGTAAGGCATACCTGCAGCACCGAGGGAATTATCCCGTGGATCTTTCATTATCGGCCACAGGGATTACAAACATCATCTATTACAACCAGCAGGCTCTTCCGAACCAGTATCCGGGCGATATCTGGCTGCTGCAGCTGCTGGCTTCCACTTCTGGCGAAGCAGGATTGCTGGTGTATGAAGGCAAAGTGGGAATTCAGAAAAGCCTGGATGATGCCAGTATAATTCGGGTTCCTCTGTTGCTGGGGGAAGCCATGGCAGGGCTCAGGTTCCGGCTGTTCAAAGGGAAAATCAGCGCCATCGGTGGGGTGGTGGTGCATGCCCGTACCGCAGCCTACACCGACCAGTGGATGCCTGCTACACGGGTGTTTTATCATACAACCCTTTATGAAACAGGAGGTTATGTTTGGGCAGATCCCTTTATTACTTTTGTATTGAAGAAAACCCGGTTTATGCTGAAGTATGAGCATGCTTCGGCATGGCTGGCCGGTTTCGGGCAATATTCAGTTCCGGGGTATCCAATGAAGGATCCGGCCATTATTTTTGCAGTTTCCTGGCGGTTTATGGATTAATTCTCCCTGTCGGGGAAATTTTCCCGGTCTTTTTGCCGGATGCGGTTGACGATCACGTAGATCAGGAGACCAAGGCCGCCGATCACCACAATGCCTGTAAAAAGCATTCCCAATGCGATGGAAATCATCTGTAACCTGATTATTCGGTTTTCTGTAGTTTAACGGCGGTACCATAGGCCAGCATCTCGGCCGCGCCCTGCATCACCGCGCTGGTCATAAACCTAACATTTATAATCGCATCGGCTCCCAGACGTACAGCATCATCCGTCATCCGTTGCATAGCCTGCTCACGGCTCGTTGCTAACAGTTTGGTATACTCTTCAATTTCGCCCCCCACAATGTTTTTCAGGCCGGCCAGGATGTCGCGTCCGATGTTTCTGGCGCGGATGGTGCTGCCACGGCATACACCAAGAATTTCAGTTACGGTGTAACCGGGGATGAAATCAGTGGTTGAAATGATGAGTTTCTGAGGGTTCATGGTTTAAGATTTAAAGTTTTCTACAGTACAAAAATAGGTGATTCTGATGACGGGTTGTTTATTCTGTCTGAAATTTTCAAAATGCCGGTTTTTCAGGCTCCCTATGACAGGAATCGCCTGAGTCTGAGTACAACCTTCCGGGGATAGATTATTGCCGACAGAGCGATGAAGAGGATTTTTACCGAATAATTTCTAGCAAACAGAAATTTTCGGTACAGCCATATGTGATAGTAATATCTTTTCTGCTGCCACGGGGTTGAGTGCAGGCCAAAAATCTGGTCGCGCAGCACGAAGGTTTTCCGGATGGTCAGGAAGCAGAGGCCTGCTGAAACACTGCCGGCATGGATCCGCATCCTGTTCACCGGCTGCGATAAATTGGCAAACCTGTACCCGTCATGAATCATGCGGGCAAAAACATCGTAATCCTCTGCAGGAAAATTTTCCTGTACATACCTGTATTTCTTGTAAACAGCAGTTTTGACGAGCACAGTGGGATGCTGGATTCCGTGGTCGCCTGATTTGTAGGCAGCCAGGATGCCGGAGTGGTGTGTGACAAAATTGGACATAAATACATCTTTACCGGTTTCGCCATGGAAATACATAACATTCCCCCCCAAGACATCCACTTCAGGGTGATCCTCCAAATACAGGTATTGGGATTCAAGCCTTTGGGGCATCAGGATGTCATCAGGGTCAACCCTTGCAATGTACTTCCCGACAGCTGCAAGAATCCCCGTATTCAGGGCATTGGCAAAGCCCTGATTCTCCTTCAGAATGATCAGCCGGATGAAATTAACGGTATTATATTGATGAACAATTTCAACCGAATTGTCTGTAGATCCGTCATCTACGATGATGAGTTCCAGGGGAATTACAGTGGATTCAAGCACACTCCGGATAAACGTATCCAGAAATCCCGCATTGTTGTAGTTGGCCACAACAATGGAAATGTCAACAGTTTTTTTCTCCACTCTGATCTGAAAGTTAATGAACGCAAAAATAAATCACAATTACGAATCTTCTATATATTTTTTCGTTCAATAAAAGGTATATGTATCTTAGCGGGTCAAATCCAGTATTTGCCAGCCAGAGAATTCCGGTTCCACCATTACGTCAATTCATATTTAAGAGGGCTGATAATCAGTACATAGTATTAATAAATTCAGACACAAAGCAATTATGAAAAAGCAGAAAGGAAAGGTAGAAACAAAAATTCCGCAGCCTTTTGTTTGGTTTTTTGCGCTCATCTCCTTGGTAATCGTTCCCCTTGTATATTACGAGCCTGCGGTGGATGTGTCTCTTGTGCCAAAGTTTACACTGCTTTCAGGTTTACTGCTTTTGATTCTGATTTCGTTTCTGCTCTTCAAAAAGTGGGAGATAGATTTCCTGAGGCACTTCAGATCCTGGCCGGTAACCATTTGGGCTGGTTTTGCTTTCATCTCCCTGGTTTCCCTTGCCATCGCCATAAACCCTTCGGAGGGGGTATTTGATGCATTAAGGGTGTTTGGATCTTTCATCCTTTTGTTGGTAATGCTGGAGTTTCTCAGAAAAGGGGGATCTGTCAAACCATTCATCCTGTCGGCGATGCTTCTCTCCCTTGTATTCTCCTGCGTTGGATTCTATCAGTATTTCATTCATGTTTTCAGATCGGTGGATCTTGAAAGTCTGTATAAGGTGAACGGGATGATGTCGCATAAGAATGTTTTTTCCATCACCTTATTCCTCACCCTTCCTTTCATGCTTTATCAGGCTTTCACCGCAAAGCCTTCAGGCCGGATCGTTGCTAATGTATTGGTGTTTCTTAATGTAACGGTTCAGTTTCTGATCCAGACGAGATCCGTATGGCTGGCCATGGTAGTTTTTATGTTGGTTTTCCTGGCCGGCTTATTCCTTCTCAGAAAAAGAATGGACAAGGAAAAGAAATTGATGGTCAGGTCATTGGGTATCATATTGGGAGTGTTCGTTATCGGATTCCTGGCAGCGTATCTGTTAAACGGCTATTCTGTTCGAAATCCAAAGCAGGAGGCGCCGGTAGTGATTAAGGAGAAGATTGAGAATCTGGACAAGCGGGTTTCATCCATTTTCAGCACAGGCACTCCAAACCGGATCAAGCGATTGGATATCTGGTCGAGAACACTGGAAATGATTGCCGATCATCCGGTGTTGGGTGTTGGGGCAGGAAACTGGAAGATTGCCGCTCCGGAATATTACCAACCTGATCCCGATGAGAGTTTTTATCACAACTGGCGAAGGCCGCACAACGATTTTCTGTGGGTTTTTGCGGAAAAGGGCATTGTAGGATTTATATTGTACCTGGGTTTTTTCATCGCACTCCTTGCAGCAGCCATCAGAGCTTTCAGGCGGGAGATCCCAACAGAGCGCAAGCTGTTGGTTATCCTGATGCTGGGGGGTATTGGGGGGTATTGTGTGGACGCCTGCTTTTCTTTTCCCTACGATCGGGTTGAAACACAATTATACATGATGGTGATTGCTGCAATTCTTATTTGGGCCACTTCGGGTACCAACCCGGCACCAGCAAAAGCGCATGGCAGAAACTCACGGTTAGCCATACTGACGGCCGGAATATTGTTGGTAGCAGCCTTTGTGATGAGCCTGCAGATTATCAGATCCGAGAAATACATCAAGTTTGCCCACCAGGCTTTTGTTACTTCCCAATGGCAGGTTGTACTGGAGGCTACTGCGCAGGCAGAATCCTCCTGGGGTAATCTGGATCCGGTCAATAATCCGCATGCCTGGTACAGAGGGCATGCCCGGAT
This sequence comes from uncultured Lentimicrobiaceae bacterium, assembly GCA_964550385.1. Classification (GTDB taxonomy): domain Bacteria; phylum Bacteroidota; class Bacteroidia; order Bacteroidales; family SKPS01; genus SKPS01. The sequence continues at coordinate 5,320 of CAZJZF010000015.1, forward strand.
GGCCCTGGGTGACCTTGATGCTGCCATCCTGGATCTGGAAACAGCTATGGAGCAGAATCCCAATTCCGTGGCTGCCCTGGGCGATCTTGGTGTAGTCTTATATATGAAGAAGGAGTATGCCAGGGCAATCGAGTATTTCGATAAAGCTTTGAAAATCTATCCACTGAACCGTCAGGTGCTGAAAATGAAAGGGATGGCTCATTTCGCTTTGGAGCAGTACAAGGAGTCGGTTGAATGCTATTATCTCTGTATCACCGACAAACCCAATCCGGAGTTGGATTCACTAATTGCACAGGTACACGAAAAACTCTACGGTGCCGGAAGTGTGCCGAATTAACTATTTAGTGCACTGGTAAATTTTTTCCCAGGGATCCAGCCCGAAGCGGGCGATCTCTTCAGGCGTGTAGTTTTCACGGCAATCGAAGGCTGTTAGGGAAAAACCGGCCCGTTGAATTCGATTTGCTATATCTCTGCCATATCTTCTGTAATGGTCATGCTGTCCAAAGAGCTTTTCCCGCTGCTCTGGTGTGGAGTTTCCGGCGTCATCGAGGGTAGTTTCAAGATTATAGCTTACCGGAGCCTGTATCAGCAATAGGCCGCCAGGTTTAAGAACCCTGTAAATCTCACGAAGTGCCAGATGGTCATCCGAAACATGCTCAAGCACATGGCTGCAGAGGATCAGGTCGAAGCTGAAGTCCGGCCAGGGGAGAGCGCACAGGTCAGCTTTGATGATTTGACCTGGAAAATCAGCATATTTCAGGTGTTGGGGATACTTATCACACGGGAAGTATCGAATGTGCTCCAGTTTGCTGAAGTGTTTAAAAAATGGAAGTTCAGGAGCAACTTCCATGATCGATTTTTTATGACCATCAAACAGTTGTGACTTTTCGTGCAGAAATTTCCATAACAACCTTTGTCGTTGCTGCGAATCACAGTCGGGGCATCGGGCTTGTTCAGCCACCACCTCAATATTTGCTTTCTCATCTGCATATGCTTTGCTTTGATAAACCGGAGCAAACTCCCTGAAATGGCTGCCACACACCGGGCAAATCACCCCTTCGCCCTGATGCTGTGCTATTTCCCTTTCCCGGATCATCTGCTGAATATGCTTCTGATGACGCTTGACCAGCGATGCTGCAACAGCTCTGATTTGTCGTTCATGGGAATCCGGTTCTTCCATGGTATTCACGATTTTTGGTTCAGGTACCTGTAAGCACGCCAGAGTTTCCTGAGGGGAATGAAGATGCTTACAGCCCAGATCCGTTTCTTTAACCGCAGGGTGCTGAGCCAGGCAAACGCCCTGATCTCTGACTGCCGGAGCTGCCACACGCCGGCCCAGTGGATCAGAAAAACCTCACGCATCTCCCCTTTACTTTCGGTTGTAAAACCCTTTTTTAGTTGTTTTTTACCGTTGCCGGCCCAGTATTCAACGTAATTTTCGTTACAGAGAGTTGTGCCGGCAATGTTCCATAAACTGCTGAAAGTGAGCCCTGAAGTCACTATCAGATAATTCAGCAACGGCTGTTCCTTGCAACCGAGCTCCATGTGCCTGGCAAGGGAAACGGCCTCCCTGGCCCTTTCCATCAGGTTGTTTTGCGGAATCCTGCCTCTTTCCGAAATGATAAATCCGGTATTGGCGGCGTATCGGATCTGATCTGTTGTGAGCTTACCTGTTTGATAGATTTCAGGTTTCCATACCCATTTTTCAGCCTCCGGGATATCGGACAATGAGGTTACGAACCCGAATTTTTCGCTGAGACTAAAGGCAAAGTCCAGGTTTTTCAGCACTACCATATCCACATCCATATAGATGAACTTTTCAAAAGGCCCATGCCAGCAGGCAAGTTTGCGGTAATGTCCGGTTACCGTTGAATGAAACAAAAGGCTGATTTGGTCGGCAAGAGCCAGAACTTCCGGATTGTTGTAAATGAAGAAATGATAGGTTTCCTGTAGTTTTTCCAGTTCCGTGATATCGGATCGGAAAGGGATCAGACATACAGGGGTGTCGGGGTTGAATTTCCTGAAACTGTTCAGAAAGGCAAGGGTAATATCCAGAATGCGGTCGTTGGCAAGAATATACACACCGAAGGAGATGCGTTCAAAGGGAGAATCCTCGGGATTAATTGAATGTGATGAAACTATTGTGTTCAAAGCCTGCTATTTAGTAATCTGGTATATGAATTATTCCCCTTTTTGCCGATGTAGTTTGCGGTGCAGTACGGAAGCAATCTCCACCAGGTGCTCTCTTTTTGTAATTCCTTGATTATCTGTATGTATTCTGCGTTGATACACTACATGATTGAAATGGAATATTTTGATTCCTTTTTGTTCCAGTCTTGAAAACCAATCTACTACCTCTGCAATGTTCAGTTTTTCATTGAACCATCCGATCCTGTCGAAAGTAGAACGGCGCATCAGAATACACCCCAGATGGTAACCGGGCATGATGCGGAGTTCCTCTCTCAGATGAGGGCTATCGGGGCAGTCGGGGGAGATGAACTGTTCGATGAGTCCTGCGGCAATTTCGCATTCCGGGTGTTCTTCCAGTGCTTTCATCAGCAGGGTGGTATGTTGTGGCATCCACAGATCGTCGGCATCGAGAAAAGTGATAAAGGTACTTCCTGAGGCTTCTACGCCGGCATTTCTGGCAGCAGCAGCTCCCCGGTTTTCCTGCTTCAGGATTCGCACCAGGGGTTGAAACCGTTCTGCCACTGCCAGCGACTGGTCGGTAGAGCCATCATCCACCACAATCACTTCGCGGTAGCCAACTTCCTGGCTGAGTACACTGTGCAGGGCTTCAGCAAGGTATTTTTCTCCGTTGTACACCGGTACGATGACACTTACATCCAGGGTAACTTCCTTTTCGGGATACGGATTTCTGACACGGTCGAGGGAGCGTTTGAACACTTTCAGGGTATTCAGCTCTACAAGGTTTCTGCCACCTGTGGTGTTTTCGCCATGGCGTCTGACGAACAGGGTTACTTCTGGCAGCTTGCGGATAGGGGCCTGCATCTCCGATGCCCTTTTAAACCAGTCGGCATCCTCTCCTGTATAGGCAAACAGGGGGTCGAACATTCCCACCACCGAAAAAATTTCTTTACGGTAAAGCCCGGCTCCCAGAAACCCGGGAAAAGATTCGCCCGGGTTACCCAGGTATTCGTATTTACCCGTTTCAGGGTCTTTTTCCGTAAGCTGAGCGTAGCCATGAACGGCCAGCATTGACGAACCAGCCTGGAGTTCGTCCATCAGATGATGCAGGTTGTTGGCTGGCCACAGGTCGTCCACATCCAGAAATGCGATATAATCGCCTGTAGATTCTTTGATGCCCCGGTTACGGGCAGCAGTGGGCCCCTGATTTTCCTGTCTGAAATAGCGGTAATCGGTTTTCAATTCGGCAATCACTGCTGCCGATTGGTCGGTTGATCCGTCATCCACAAAAATGATTTCCAGTGCAGGGTACTGTTGTGATCTGATGCAGCTAACAGCTTCATCGATAAACCTTTCACCATTGAACACAGGGATGATGATGCTGATGAGGGGTCTTTTTCCCTGATCGGTCTGAAGATTGGCATGGATGCTTTCAACGGGTAGATTACCTGACAGATAGCGACTCAGCAGTGATGGGGTAGAATGCAGATTCTTCCCTAGAGAGAGGCGGAAACAGGGAAGCTCTGCAATCAGATCGGAGATAATTTTTTGGGTGTATTCGCCAGCATACGGGAGCTGGGTCATGGTGGTAAAAGAGATGGCACCCAGGATGCTGGTATAGGGGATTTCCGAAAGCGTGCTGGCTTCATCCTGATATATTTCAGGTTTCATGATCGCTTTCAGCGGCAGCGATGAAACGATCTGGTCACGGTATTCCGGATCGAGGTACAGCACCTTTTTGTCGAAAGCTCCATCGGTTTCAGCTTCACGGATCCCTTTTTTCAGATTCGGGAACCGATGTGTATCGGCAGGCAGAATTTTGGCAGTATTGTAAAGGGTAAATACCTGAGGATAAGGGTCTTTTCTGACAATCAAATAATCGTCGCCCAGGTACAACATGCCTGCGGCAAGGCACGAAAGAGCTGTAGTGCTTTTACCCACGCCCCCTTTGCCGGAGATCAGGACAGCCCCTTCTGAGGTTCCTACTGCAGCAGCATGGAGCAGTTGTCCGCCGTTGAGTTCCATCCACCACTGGAACAGCGACCGGAACGGCGCTGCAAAAACCCATGGAGGCAAAAACCCGGCATCTTTCACCCAGAAAAATCCGGTTCGTGTTTCGAGGTCCATCATATTCAGCGAGAAGTCGCTGTAGTGAAATGCCATTCGTATCCGTCTGCTGTTGAACCCCCAGAAGTCGCCCCGCTCGGTGAAGGAGGCTCTGTCGCAGGGTGGAGGCAGCATTTCGATGCCCGTGGAGCGGGAATCCCAGATACAGATCTCAAAGCCCGCTTCCGGATCATCAGTCCGTTCCAGATGGCTCAGAGCCGGTGTAAGGAGAGGGATGAGTGCATTTCCTGCAAAGGTAAGGCACACGATTGTGCCTCCGATCTCAAAGTATCTTCTGATGGCTCCGGTCTGTTGCAAGGCAGTCTGGAACCGATCCATCCCCTCTGTGAAATAACCAATTTGTTCGGCTTCACTTTTTTTAGGCACTTCACTCCTGGGTTTGTCTATCGGGGTTGGTTCCATACAGGCAACTTCTTTTCAAATGTTTGATTCGGGGAGTGATACTCCAAGCACTCCGTTATTTAGTCTGAACAGCTGATCGGCAAACCGGGCTACTCGCTTGTCGTGACTGATCAGCAGGATTGAGGGTCCGGGATTTAACCCCCTGAGGTTGTCCAGAATCTGGCTGATGGCGACAGGGTCAAGGTGGTTTGTGGGTTCGTCGAGGATGAGCAGCTTTGGATTGCGGTACAGTGCACGGGCAATGGCGATGCGTTGCCCCTCGCCTCCGCTCACCCGCAGACCTTCATCTCCCAAACGGGTTTCCCAACCATCCGGGAGTGCAGAAATGAACGCTGCTGCCGACGACAGGGCAACAACCCGCGCTACCTGATCCCTGTCCACTTCATCCGAACCGTATACAATATTCTCCAGGATGGTTCCCGGTAACAACTGAGGGTGTTGGGTTACGATACCAATCTGTTGCCTGTACCAATCCTGATCGAGTGATTCCAGAGGAAATCCGGAGATTATTATTTCTCCGCGAGAGGGGGTCAGTAACCCGGCCAGCAGGTTAAGGAGGGTGGTTTTTCCGGCTCCATTCTCACCGGCAATAACAACTCGCTGTCCGGGTTCAATGGAAAGATCAATCTGTTTCAATACCTCTTTCTGATCATAGGAGAAAGCAATGCCGCGCATCTCCACCTTCCCTGTGAATTCTGGCCTGATCCCTTCCGAAATCACTTCCGGCGGCTGGTTTGAAGCAATGGTATACAGGGTGTTGAGTGACACATTTCCGGAAATCAGATCGGGGACTGACCCGGTAATAGTGTTCACATATTTGTTGAGATAGAGGGATGCCATGTAGAAGGAGAAGAAGTCGCCGAGGGTCATCCGATGCAGGGCTACCGAAATTCCTCCAACCACGATGATCACAATGGCAGTGATACCGGTGAGGGTTTCCTGCAATTGCAGATTGAAAGAGTAAATGTCGGCCATCCGGTTGGTCTTTGCCTGCAGATCTGTCAGAATCTCCTTCTGCCTTACGGTTTCCTGTCGTTTTGCCGATTGCAGGATGGTGAGCGGGAGGTATCTCAGCACAAATGCAATCCCTTTGCTGAACTCTTCAAAAGCTTTCTGGAAGGTAAAAACACGATCTTTGATTTTTTTGCCGGTATAGCGGTTTGCAAGATAGAGCAACGGGATGAAAAGAACGATGATCAGAACAAGATACCAGTTGATTATCAGGCATATAACTAAAAGAGCAGTGCCAATCAGCAGCGAGGGCAGCAGTCTGCTCAAAAGGGCAGTCCCCAGGTGGGAAATTCTCTCTGTGTCCTGTACTACCCTCACATGTAGTCCTCTGAGGTCGGCCTGGGTATAGTCAGTGTATGACATCCTGAAAAGGGATTTTACCAGAGATTCGCGCAGGGCAAATACCCCCCGGCTGATAATCCTGATTTGCACATTCCGCAGCCACCAGGCTACAAGTGATTGCAATAACCTCAGCAATAATATGGTAAGTCCGATATATACCAGCAATCCCGTATTGCTTTCGAGAATAGCCTCGTCAAAGGCATATTTTACCAGAAAAAGGGCTGGAATAATCAGCAGGGTTTGTCCAGCCGTAGCCAGGGTGCTCCACAGAATCCTGGCTCGTTCGTTCCGGTAAAAACTTCCGAAATATCTCCATGCGGGAGAGGAAAAGGTGCCCAAAAGCTGTTTAAAGGATAGCCACGGCATTTCTATCTTACAGTTTTGGGTTCCGGCCACCCTTTTTCGTCCACATCATGGATGGGATCCAGCAGCAGCACATCCTGCATGTCGGTATACCGGTGAAAGGCCGGAGGCCTTGCGGCAATGGGAGCAAACAGATCTGTTGAAAGCATCGATTGCAGGGTAGCATCCGAAAGTGATGCAGTTTTTTCCTGTGACTCCAGAACAATTTCGTTGGATTTCAGCTCTCCGATGAAGTCCCGGATCACCTGATCCAGATCAGGCATTAGCGAATTGAAAGCCTGACGTATGATAACGGTTATCTGCTCATAAGGGATCCCTGCAAGCATAAGTTCCCATACAGCCGGGCCGATGCCGCTGAAACTGTAATAGAATCCGTTTTTAAGGTTCATTACAATGGTTTCACCATCAATGGTTTCATGCACAATATAGGGTGCATTTATTCGAAGATACATAGGTTGAATGAGAATTTTGTTTTGAATTTGATACCAACAAATACTTCAGACCTCACAAATGGGTTCAGGTTTAAGCATCAGTTCAGTTGGAACCGAAAGGCGACCCGGCCTGAGCTGAACTCCCTGCATATTCCGGGCAAGCCTGAGCAGACCCGTTTCCAGTGGAGTTGTATGAGTCCATTCCAGTATTTCCCTTGCCAGACCCGGATCCCCGAAAAACTTCCCTACGTCGTACGTTCGGGTTGGGGTAATATCGAGACTGGAATTACTGTCTGTAATTTTCAGAATGGTCCTTGCCAATTCACCCAGTGTAGTAGCGATTCCACCCACGAGATGAACCGGTTCAGGAAGTGTCTCCCCTCGCTCCAACAGCGCAATGAATCTTACAATGCCGTCCAGCACATCCTCGAGGAAGGTAAAGTCAAAAGTGCAATTCTCCCCGTCGACCCTAAGGGGATTGCCGGATTGTGCCGCCCTGATAAACGCAGGAATCACCCGATCTTCATAATCGTTTACACCTCCGTAAACATTTGAAAATCTTAGTATCCCGGCATGAAGCCCTGCAGTTTGGATATGGTGAAGAATTTTCTCTTCACTTAATAATTTGGTTTCACCATAGGTATTGATGGGCAGCAAAGGCCACGATTCCTTTACCGGCAGTTTTTCAGCATTGCCATATACCTCCCGGCTGCTGGCAAACAGAAGCCAGGGGCGGTAGTTCTCTGAGGCAATTGCCTTCAGGATATTGTCCAGCCCGTTTAAATTGACATCCCTGCACAACTCCGGATATTTTTCTCCATATACCACCCTTGATACGGCTGCCAGATGAACCACGCCCGAACAACCGCTGATGGCGTTTCTTACACTGTCATAATCCCGCACATCTCCCTGATCCTCTCCCTGGCCTGCAATGTCCAGTCCGGGTACCGCGAACCCTTTGTCCTGTAATAATTTACGAAGAGATGACCCGATCAGCCCTTCGGATCCGGTTACCAGAATTCTGCCCTTTGATTGTGTTTTTCCTGTCATATCAGCAAAAATGCAAATGTAATTGATTTATACGGAGTGAAAGATGTTTACTTTTGACAACTGAAATATAAATAATATGTTTTTGGCACCGATAATGGGATGAAGTTCGATTTGGAAGTTAAGATGAGGATAAATGCAACGGAAAGGGGCGTGCGGTAATGCCATATCCCAATGATAATCAGAAACTATTGCTGAAGGCTGCCCTGCTCCAGGGTGACCAGGCTCTTGCTGCGTGGGAATCGTGGAGCAAAAACTGGAAAATTGAGGAATACCTTGATAACGGATCGTTCAGGTTGCTCCCACTGCTCTATAGGAATCTCGTCGGGCTTAAGGTAAAAAGTCCTCTGATGCAGGTTCTCAAAGGGATCTACAAGCAGGCATGGTATCGCAATCAGAACCTTTTCAAAGATACCGAAATCGTATTGAATCTCTTAAGGGGAGAAGGCGCTGAGGTAATTTTACTCAAAGGCACCGCACTGACCCTGGCGTATTACCGTGACATGGGTGTGAGGCCCATGTCGGATCTGGATGTCATGGTTCCCAGAGAAAAAGCCCCTGAGGTGATTGCGTTACTGGAAGCCAACGGATGGCAGGCCGAATTTCCCCACTATCTGGAGTATAACCTGAAGTATGGGCGAAGTATGATGTTTCGCAATGCTGAGGGATTTGAATGCGATGTGCACTGGAGCCCGTTGTTTGAATCGGTAAATCATACAGATGCGGATGATTTCTGGCGTGAAGCTGTGGATTTGGAATTCAAGGGCATAAAGGTGAAATCGTTGTGTCCTACGGATGCTTTGCTGCATACCCTGGTGCATGGATTGAAATGGAACCCGGAACCTCCGATCCGATGGGTAGCCGATGCGGTTACCATTCTTCAGGCTCCGGCTCATCAGATCGACTGGCAGCGGTTTGTCTCAAAGGTGCGGCAATTTAAGGTGCTGATTCAGGTGCGCAAAGCCTTTGTTTTTCTGCAACAGGAATTTGCCGTTACAATCCCAGCACAGGTGATGCAGGAATTGGAAGTATCCGATACTACGCTTGCCGAGCGGATGATTTGCAGGTATGACCTGAAAAATCCCCGTCGCGAGGCCAACACCTTTAGGGAGAGGATGCAGCTGCTCTGGATCATTTACCTCAGACAGGCAGGCCGTAAGAATATTGTGGCCCATGGATTTGGATTTCTGGAGTTTCTGTTGTTCCGAACCCGTGGCAAGCGGTTGCTGGTTTTCTGGTACTATCTGGCAAGAAAGATCAGGTCTTTTGGCGGGAAAGGGAAACGCGGCAGCCTCGTGCGGCTCGTTGCCATGAACCTGCTGGTGCTTTACGGGTTGATGTTATTCACCGAGATGGGTTTCCGGATCCGGGAGCGAAGGGAAGAACGCAGGAAACCCAATATCAGACTCGAACATGTGTATGAATCGGATGATCATCCCCTGCTGGGTTGGATTCCCCTGGCGAACACCAGCCATGTGTGGAGCAAGCAAGTGAACGGAGAACAGTTGTACGCCGCCAGGGTTACCATAAACCACCAGGCGATGCGGATTGCACCGCGGCCTCTTGCAACAAACCCTCATGCGGTTCTGTTTTTTGGCAACTCCTGCACCTTCGGCGAAGGAGTCGGCGACAGCCTTACCCTGCCATTTCAGTTCGGAATGCGGTCATTGTCTGAATATCAGGTGTATAACTTTGGCGTTTCGGGTTACGGCCCGCACCACATGCTGGCACAGCTCGAATCGGGAATGGTGGATTCGGTGGTGGATCATCCCGTGGATCACATCGTGCTGCAGATCCTGTATCCTGATCATGCATACCGGGTGGCGGGGTATTACGACTGGAATATCCACAGTCCTTGGTATGAGATTGGTCCAGAGGGTTTTCCGGTGCACAACGGGCAATACAAGGATAAATCTGTAGCCCGGTCTCGTACCAGCTGGTTCAGGAATCATACCGCCATCGGACGGTTTCTGAGCAGCCGTAACCCGCGCCTCAGTAAAAAAGAAAAAGAGCTGTTTACATCGGTGATTCTCAGAGCCAAACAGATTGCCGACCAGAAATTCGGCCATCCGCAGTTTCACCTGATTGTGTGGAACTGGGCGGCAGGCAGTAGCGACAAGGTTTTCGATAAGCTGCAGCAGCAGGGAATCCACCTGTACGATGCCAGGGAAATCTTTCCGGAAGATCCGGCGAGCCTGCAGTACCGCCTGAGCCCTTATGATACCCATCCCAATCAGTATGCTTATGGGATGATGGCAGATTTCCTCATGGAGAAAGTCAGAAAATCCCGCCCGGCAACAGAAGGGAAAAACAATCAATCCGTTAAACCGTAGCATGATGGAAGGTAAAAAGCTTTTCCGTACCCGGTTTGAAAAAGCACAGCACCGAGATGCAGGGCTGGCTATGGTGCTGATCCTCCTGCTGGTGGGAATTTTCACCGGCCATTCTCAATGGTATCTGCCCGCATTTGTTGTGCTGATGCTGGCTTTGCTTTTTCCGCTGATTTTTTACCCTTTTTCGGTGGTCTGGTATGCCCTTTCGGAGGTGATGGGGCGTGTGATGTCTGCAGTAGTATTAACCGCTCTGTTCTGTATACTGATAGTTCCCACAGGAGTGGTGAGGCGGCTGGCAGGGAAGGACACCTTACGCCTGAAACAATTCGGGAAGCAG
>CAZJZF010000016.1:0-15734 GCA_964550385.1 uncultured Lentimicrobiaceae bacterium
TAAAACCCTACCGTATCCGTTCGTTCGAGCGTGAGGCGCGAAGGATTTCTGTCGGTAAAGCTGCTGATGCCCGCCCCTGTCGAGAAGTAGAAACGGTTGTATTGGAATTTTCCCAATAGGGCTCCTTCACCGGCACCGCGGATCCGTTCGGTATAGGGGCTGTGATCTTCGTACAGTACCGGACCGGCCAGCAAAGCGGCAAATAGGTGTACCGGCTTTGGGGGTGAAAGAAGTTTCACCCGGGATACGGGGTCTGTACTCACGTTTAACGGCTTCTGTTCAGCAGTATCCCGGTGGTGGTTAATGGTATCCCGGTTTCCCTCGGTCTGGGTTTCTTTTTGAACGATATCCGGTTTTACGGGCTGAATTTCCGGTTGTCTCTCTGCTACCTTGGGTTCGGAGGTCTGCAGTTTTTCCGGATCGCTGGTTTCAGCTTTCGCCGATTCTGGTTCCGGCTTATCTGGATTTGCCTGTGCGGGCAGCGGGACCATTGTTTCTGTGGTTGCTGTCGCCGTTGTTTGCTTCTCCTTTGTTACAGTCTGAACCGATAATGGGCTTGAGACAATGTTTTCGGCAATGGTGGTTTTGGGTTCATTAATTCCTTTATTGGTAGCCTGTTTCTCGGGTGTTATGGGTTGATTTTTTTCAGTTGATGAGGAGGTTATATGAGGATAGGTTGTTACACGGGCATTTTGCTTCGGCGAGGTCTGAAGGGAAATATCGGGTTGGTGATAGATCAAAAACCACAGAAGCCAAAGGGAAGCCGGCAGCAGCAGCACACCTGCAAGGGTTATCCACCAAAAGGGTTTCTTCTTTCGCTGCGGCTTCGGGGTACCCGATGCGAATTGCATGGATCCTGTTATGCCTTCCCAGATTCCAGGGGGCGGATCCTTCCGGTGGTGCGACAGCCCCTCCCGGAACTTCTTATCCATTTGTTCTTCCATATTCATCTTTCAACCCTGATTTTGAACAACTTTATCCTTAAGTACCCTGGCCGGATACTCCATGCGGGTGATCTTTTCCATGAGCTGCGACCTGGCTCTGAGCAATTGCGATCGTGAAGTGCCTTCGCTGCATCCCAGCATCTCCGCGATCTCTTTGTGGCTGTAACCTTCGATGGCGTACAGGTTAAAAACCATCCGGTAACCGTCGGGCAATGTTTTCAACAAATCCATCATCTCATCAACACTCATTTTCGACAGAACATCCGCATTGTCAGCATATTTAACCACAGGCACATACGAAAGGTCTGTTTCCTGTTTTTCGAACCGGTAATACTTTTTGAAATGGTTGATGGCCGTGGTAACGAAGACCCTTCTGAGCCATCCCTGAAAAGCACCTGCACCGGTATAGGAGTTTATGGTTTCAAAAGCCCGGACAAAACCCTCCTGCATCACATCTTCGGCGGTCATCACATTACGGGTATAGCGCAGGCAAACGACCCACATCTCCGGAGCAAAATGTTTGTAAAATTGCTCCATCAGATGCGGGTCGCGCTCGATACAACCCCTGATCAGATCAGCCTGGGATGGCATTCATCAGAGGCTTCTGGTTAGTTTTGCCTAATGAGTTTGCGGGTGGTTTTCCATCCGCTATCCCCTTCGAGGGTGATCATATAAATACCGTCGGGCAGCTGTTTTACCGGGATCTCCAGGCTGGTGCTACCCACCGGAAGGGTGTAATTGTCCTTCCACAGGGTTCTGCCGGTGAGATCTGTAATGGCGATGGCCAGGTTCATACCGGAGATGAGGGTTACCGGAATCAGGCAGATGTCGGTAGCAGGATTGGGATGCAGCTGGCCGATGGTGGCAGGTGCATCACCAGTTCCCGGTTCGATACCGGAGATCACCTGGCTGCCCACCACGATTTTAATTCCATCGGTGCTCGGATTGGCTGTATTTATTGTAACAACGGTGGGATTGGTTGTTTTGTTAATCATCTCAGCATAAATCTTATAGGTGCCATAAGGGATATTGTTAAAGCCGAAGGCGCCCTGCGCGTCGGAATACTTAACAGCCACCGGTTTATCACCATTATTTACATCGAGCAACAGCACCTGTACTCCGGCAATAGGATCACCGGGACCCTTGTTGGCACCCTGGGAGATGAGTCCGCCGATAAAGCCGGGACCACCGGGGTTAACACCTGCCACATAGCTTATATTGGCCTGGGTAAAACTATTGGCAGGCACATTTACCGTGGTTGCCTGGTTCCAGAAGAGTGCGCTCTGGTGGTAGGTGGGCATGTTGGCGGCATAATTCGGGTTTACAGGCAGCATGGCTGCCTTTACCAGATAATTGCCCGGCTGGATGTTTGAAAAGTAATAGGCGGTAACTCCTGCTGAATCAACGCTGTAGGTGGTATCGATGGCAGTGAGAGTCCCCAGAAGGGTGTTGTTTTCGATGAGATAAACTTCCGAAGCACCTGCTGCTCCTGAACCGGTTGTTAGCATACCGTAAAGGAACCCTGTTGGCTGCGGGCCACCACCCACGGTAACCACGGTGCAGAATGAGTCAACACATACCACGTTGGTGGAAGCAATATCTGTTACTACAATGGCAACACAGGCAACATAGGTGCCGGTTTGGGGATAGGCATGGGTGATAGGACTGTTGCTGAGGGTTGTCTGGGTATTGCCATCTCCGAAACTCCATAGATAGGTAGCCACGTAAATGGCCGGCAAATAAAGATGACTGGAAGTGTTGGTAAAGGTAACGGCTGTTGTGCCTGCCACTGGTGCTGCGGTGAACCCGGCAGTGCATCCACCCTGCGGATTATTGGAAACCACGATCGTCTGGCAGGAGGTATGGTTGCAGCTTACCCCGTCGGTAATGGTAAGGCATACCGTATAGGTGCCCGGTTGGGCATACGTATGGGTGGGGTTCTGTTGTGTGCTGATGGTGCTGTCGCCGAAACTCCACAGCCATGAAGTAATACTGCTTCCGGTGGAGGGGGCAGACTGATCTGTAAAGCTTACAAATAAACTGTTGGGATTAGGTGATACCAGAAATGCCGAATTACAATTCTGTGATACAGCACTGTCGCAGATGCTCAGGTTCATCGCCGGAAGCGGGGAATTGGGGATAAACCACTGAAAGTTGTACTGGGGCTGGTTGTTGCAGTCGAGTACCCAGCAGTACACCATGGCATTGGTTACTGCGGCAGGTATGGTCACCACATCGGTAAACTGACCATTGAGCCCGGTGTTTACAATGTTGGAATAAAAGAAAGGCAGTGCAGGCCCCATGGCGCTGTCGATGTGGATGTGCACCTGCTTCCCTGCCAATGGGATGGAATTGAGGTTGGTTACCGTGCCCTGAATGGTGAGGGTGGTTTGTGCCTGGATGGTCAGAGTGGCTGCCAGCACAAAAAACATTAGTGTTAAAGTTCTTTTCATGGCTTTCATTGGGGTTTTTTTAAGGTTTTATTGATTTCGTTTCAGTGATCACGATACTATGACAAAGGTATCACCTAAACTGTTGCATCGGTGCAGTGTTTTTTGGCAGCCCGATACGGGTAATCGCATCCGTTCTTTAAAAGGTTCAACAGAAAAGGCTGGGGGTTCCCTTCGCTAAATTTGTCGAAGAGACCTGACAAATTACATAATATTTGTCGAATTAACCACAGGAATTTTTTATAGGGTACCTTTGTTAGGTCACCATGAGTGGAATCTCGTTGTTAATAAAGGAAGATATATACCTCTGTGATCCTTGCGTTTTAAAATATTCAAAACAGAACACTATGCCAAAGCAAGCCAAAAACCCAAAGCGGGGTAAAGAAAAAATCAACGCCGGCAAATCCTCCAAACGAAAAGGAGCGGCACCGGTCAGCCAGCACAACTCTTTTGTTAAAAGTGTGCTCGATATTTTTCAGCAGAATTCATTGTACTATTTCAATCCTCCTCAGGTATCCAAAGCCCTGGGAATCAACGATGCTGCCAGCAAGGAGCTGGTGAGTCGCATTCTCCAGGATCTGGCTTCGGCAGGAACCCTGCTGCACAAAGGGAAGGAGCGATACATCCTGAACCCGGAGACCGACACTTTCCATGATGCCACCGTAAAGGTTACAGGCATCATCGACATGAAGCGCACCGGCAAGGCCTATCTGCTGCCGGAAGATGGCAGCGAAGATGTGTATATTTCCGCTTCCAACACCGGCCAGTGCCTGGATGGTGACCGGGTAGAGGTGCATCTTTTTCCCCAGCGTGCCGGCCGCAAACGGGAGGGACAGGTGGTAAACATCATTAAAAGAAACCGGGTGGCCGTCGTTGGGGTACTTCAGCTCAGCAAAAAGTTCGCTTTCGTGGTGCCCGACGACTCCTCCATTCCGGTCGATATCTTTATCCCGCAGTCGGGTATTAACAACGCCCGCGATGGCGAAAAGGTGATTGCCAAAATTACCGAATGGCCCGAGCGGAGCAACAATCCGTTCGGTGAAGTAATCGACATCCTGGGAATGCCGGGCGAAAATGAGGTGGAGATGAATTCCATCCTGGCCTCTTTCGATTTCCCTTTAAGATTTCCTGTGGCGGCAGAAAAAGAGGCGGATAGAATTCCGGAGGTTTTGCCTGATGGAGAAATTTCCCGTCGGCGCGACTTCCGTAAAACCACAACCCTCACCATCGACCCGGCTGATGCCAAGGATTTCGACGACGCCCTGTCGCTGAAATCTTTGCCAAACGGCAACTGGGAAGTGGGTGTGCATATTGCCGATGTGTCTTATTATGTAAAACCCGGAACAGCCCTCGACGAAGAAGCGCTGACGCGGGGCACTTCGGTGTATCTGGTAGACCGTACCATCCCGATGCTGCCCGAGAAACTGTCGAATCTGGTGTGTTCCCTCCGCCCGGATGAAGACAAATTCTGTTTCTCTGCCGTGTTCGAAATGACCCCCGGAGCAGAGGTAGTTAACGAATGGTTTGGGAAAACGGTGATCCGCTCCAACCGCCGTTTTGCCTACGAGGAGGTGCAGAAAATCATCGAAGGGGCCGAAGGGGATCTGAAGCCGGAAATCATGACCTTTCATTCTCTGGCTGCTATTCTCAGAAAGATCCGCTTCGAAAAAGGGGCTATCGCATTCCATTCTGAAGAGGTGAAATTTATCCTCGACGAGAAAGGAAAACCTCTGGACACCTATGTGAAAGAATCGAAGGAAGCCAACTGGCTCATCGAAGAGTTCATGCTGCTGGCCAACCGGAAGGTGGCAGAGCGAATCGGGATTCCAAGGGGCCGCAGGAAACCCGACACTTTTGTTTACCGTATCCACGACGAACCCAATCAGGCGAAACTGCAAACATTTGCCGAGTTTGTAAATAAACTGGGGTACAAGATGAACATAGGCTCCCGAAAAGGGCTGGCAAATTCGTTCAACAGCCTCTTTCAGCAAATTGCCGGCAAAGGGGAGCAAAACATGATCGAGACCATTGCCATCAGAACCATGTCGAAGGCGATCTATTCTACTACCAATATCGGCCATTACGGACTGGCTTTCAAGCACTATACCCACTTCACCTCCCCCATCCGCCGCTATCCCGACCTGATGGTACACAGGCTGTTGGAACGGTACCTAGAGGGGGGACTAAGTGTGAAATCGTCAGAATACGAAGATCTCTGCGATCATTGCTCGGAGATGGAAAAAAAAGCTGCTGAAGCAGAACGTGCCTCTGTGAAATACAAACAGGCAGAATTCCTGCTCAACCGCATCGGCGAAACCTTTCCCGGCGTCATCAGCGGCGTGAGCAAATGGGGTATTTACGTGGAGCTGGAGAAAAGCAAATGCGAAGGGATGATCCCCATCACCCGGCTGGATGACGACTTCTATACCCTCGACGAAGACAATTATCGAATCATAGGCCGACGGTATAAAAAGGTTTTCCGGCTGGGAGATAAAATCAACATCGTGGTCAGAAGTATCGACCTGCAGAAGAAGCAGATGACGTTTGATTTGGAAGGGGACAGTGCTGAGGGGACAGGGGACAGTACAAAGGGGACAGGAAGATATTAAGGCGTGTTTTTATTTTTTAGGGAGTTTATGAGGCCAGAAAGAATTCTTCTGATTTCATCAGTTTGTTCCATTAATTGTTTGCCTTCTTCTGCAGGTAAATAGTTAAGGCCTATTGCCAGATATAACATAGACTTGATTTCACTTACTGATCCTTTCGCCATAAATACAAAGCGTCTAAAGTCAGCGCTGCTTCCGCGTTCAAATCCTTCGGCTATATTGTTCGAAACGGAAACAGCAGCTCTGGTGATTTGGTCTTTGAAACTATAATCTTTGCAATCACCGAAACCCCTATATATTTTTAATGCCAGATTCTGGGCCTTCTGCCAGGCAATTATTTCTTCAAATTTCTGAATCGCCATAGTTTGATTATTTTACCCTATAAATCCTCCTGTCTCCTCAGCACTGTTCACTTCATACTGTCCCCTTAGCACTCCTGTCCCCTATCCCCTTAGTACTGTCCCCTTTTTACTTCTTTGCCATTCCTGGTTAAACGAGGGTCCGGCAAAGTGCGGGAGGGCTCTGCGACTTCCCCAGCTTTTCTTGAAGAACATACTCAGCCCCAGATTTTTCATGCCAGGAGAAAAGGCATTCAGCAACCGTCGTTTGCTCATCACTTTTTTGTATCCGGTCATTACCCGTTTCTCCTGAATGGTTCGAAATCCTTCATTTACTGCATCACGGCGGTTCAGCAACAGGATTTTGTGGATGGGGATTTTTACCGGACAAACTTCGGTGCATTTTCCACACAGCGAAGAGGCAAAGCTCAGATGCTTGTACTCCATCCCCTTGAGGTGTGGAGTTATGATGGATCCAATGGGACCGCTGTATGTGGTGCCATAGGCATGTCCGCCGATGTTTTTATACACCGGACAGTAATTGAGGCATGCACCGCATTTGATGCACCGCAGAGCAGCCCTTTGCTCTGGCTTCGATAAAAGATTTGTGCGTCCGTTGTCGAGCAACACAACAAACATCTCACTTGGGCCATCGGGTTCTTTGGCTTTCGCCGGCCCCGAAATAATGGAATTGTAAACGGTTATTTTCTGGCCGGTGCCCATTGTAGCAAGTAAAGGAAGATATACCTGCAAATCGCGGATGGAGGGTATTACCTTCTCGATTCCGGCAATGGCAATATGCAACCTGGGCCAGCTCACCGACATTACACCGTTGCCCTCATTCTCAGTAAGCAGCACAGATCCGGTATCGGCAATCAGAAAATTTGCTCCAGTAATACCTGCATCAGCCTGTATAAACTTCTCCCTCAGCTTTTCCCTAACAAAGGCCGTAATCTCTTCTGCTGAACTCTCGGGGTTAAGACCAAATTTTTTGTGAAAAAGCGTTGCAATATCCTTCTTCGACTTGTGCATTACCGGAGTTATAATATGGTAAGGCTTGTCATTGTCAAGCTGTACGATATATTCTCCTAAATCTGTTTCCAGCACATTGATTCCATTGCCCTGAAGTATGGTGTTGATTTCCAGCTCCTCGGTGATCATCGACTTCGATTTCACCACGTTCTTTACGCCATGCGACTTGAGAATTTTTACAATAGCACTAACCGCTTCCTTTGCGTCATGGGCCCACACAACTCTTCCTCCCCTGGCAGTAAACCGGCTTTCGAAGGTGATCAGATGGTGTTCGAGGTTATTGATACAGTGCTCTTTCTGCCTTGCAGCATATCTTCTGGCATTCTCAATGTTGCTATACTGCAGAAGCCCTTTCTGAACGGCCGTTTCATATTTGCCAATATTGAATTTCAGCGTTTGGCGGTGAACCGGGTCAAAGGATTTCGTTTCCGCATCTTCCAGAAATTTTCGCTGTAATGTGTTCATCCGTTGCGAAGATTTATTTTTTCTACTCTGGTCAAATGCCTTCCCCCTTCAAAAGGGGTTTTCAGAAAAATGGACGCCATTCTCACAGCATCTTCTTCCGAAATATATCTGGCCGGCAATGCCAGAATATTGGCATCATTATGAAGTCGTGCCATCTTTACGATTTCATCCTGCCAGCACAATGCTGCCCTTACCGAAGGATGTTTGTTGGCTGTAATGCTTACCCCATTGCCCGACCCGCAAAGTATGATTCCACGGGTATACAAACCCTTCTCTATCGCTTCTGCAAGAGGATGAATCATATCCGGGTAATCCACCGGATCTGCTCCATAGGTTCCATAATCAACCACCTGGTATCCCTGCTGCTCAAGCCATTGCTTTAATACCCCTTTTGTTGTGTAGCCCGCATGATCTGATGCTATGCAAACCGTATCGTTCATGATTTTTTGCTTTCCTGTTATCGTTTAATGAAACAAAGGTATCTATTTCATCTTCATTTCGTAACAATCTGCTTAAATATGATATGTACAATACTATATATTACTGATTTACTATGTGTTAGAATGAGTGTTCTTGCCGCTGTTTTCCACTTTTCTTTGTTAAAAACCGGTTTTGACTGTTCATAAATGCTGGAAAAAAATACTTGCTTTTTTCTTTTCTCTACGGCTTATCTTTTCTTTTCATACCTGCAACTTTTTTTACATTCTCTTTATGATTTTCTTTCAACAGGCTATACACAGCCTAAAGTTATAACCGGTTGTTACTTCTGAAATCTGCTGTTTTTTCAATAAATTGTTAAAAACATCCGAAAAAGTTCATTTTCAGGTTATACCCACACCAAACCTTGTTAATTTTGTGTTACTATTCCATTGAATAAAATAAGGAACTGTTCATACCTGTTTTTACCAACAGTTTGAACAACCTGATGATGATGATGATTTTTTTTATATATTTAAATATTATATTTATACATCATGAGTGTTGTTGAAAAGATCAAAGCGCTGAAAGAACAGAAGAAGGCCATTATTCTTGCCCATTACTATCAAACAGGTGATATACAGGATATTGCAGATTTTGTTGGCGATAGTCTGGGACTATCCCAAAAAGCTGCAGAATCAAAAGCAGATATCATAGTATTTGCGGGAGTATACTTCATGGCCGAAACGGCAAAGATACTCAATCCGGGTGCAAAGGTTCTGATTCCTGACTCTGAAGCAGGATGTTCTCTTGCAGATTCGTGCCCTCCGGATCGGTTCAGAGCATTCCTGGCTCAGTATCCCGAACATACTGTAGTTTCCTATGTAAATTGTTCGGCTGCCATTAAAACGATGTCGGACGTTATTGTTACCAGCAGTAACGCTGTAAATATCGTCGAGTCTTTTCCCAGGGATGAAAGGATCATTTTTGCACCTGACAGAAATCTCGGGGGTTATATAAACAAGCTCACAGGAAGAAATATGGTTTTGTGGGACGGAACATGTGAAGTGCATGATGTTTTATCGACAGAAAAAATTATTCAGCTTTGTCTGACGCATCCGGAAGCAAAACTTATTGCACATCCTGAATGCAAGGCTCAGGTACTTGAACTTGCTGCTTTTGTGGGTTCTACTACCGAAATGATAAGCTTTACCCGAACTGATTCTGCAGAAAAGTATATCGTTGCCACAGAATCGGGAATAATTCATCAAATGAAAAAGGAATCTCCGGAAAAAGAGTTTATCATTGTACCCTCAGATGAAACCTGTGCATGTAACGACTGCCCCTATATGAAGCTGAATACGCTCGAAAAAATTTACAGATGTCTGGCAGATGAAACTCCCGAAGTATTGCTGGATGAAAACATCATCGCGAAAGCAGTTGTTCCGATTCAGAGGATGCTGGCTATATCGAAACAGGCAAAATTGATACAATAAATAGTTGATATTACGTGTTTAAGAGGAAAAATTGATATGTTAGGAAAACTTTTGCTGTATACAACTGTATTGATGTTGTTTTTCAGAGTGGGTAGTGCACAGAATTTATCTGATTCACTTCACCCGGGTTTTACCAGGTACTACTATCCCAATGGAAATATAAGCAGTGAAGGAATTATAAAGGAGGGTAAACCCGATGGATACTGGAGAAGCTATTTTGAATCGGGAAAACTGAAATCGGAAGGCAACAGGCTGAACCATCAATTGGACGGTATTTGGATATTTTATGATGAAAACGGATGGATTATTCTGGAAACCAGGTATGTTGAGGGTATTAAACAGGGTTTAAGAATTACCCGTACACCTGAAGAGAGGATTGAGGAAAATTTCGAGAACGATCAAAAGCAAGGATGGGCTTACCATTATGATGCAGAGGGTTTTCTCACAAAAACAGTTCCGTATGAGAATGGCAGGGAAAACGGAATGGTAAAGTTTTATAACCGCGACAGCCTGGTAATTACAATGATGGAATACCGTAAGGGCGTAGCTGTTAGCAGGGAATTCATAAACAGGTATGATGGAAACAAACGACCACACGGTCTTTGGCGCACTTTTTATCCGGATGGAACCGTAAGGGAAGAATTCTCTTACAAATATGGAAAGTTGGATGGGTACTACAAGAAATTTGACAGAGAAGGAAATTTGGAACTCATCAGAAAATATGCTGAAGGGGAGTTGATTCCTGACAGTGATGAACTGGTTGAATATGAAATCAGGCGAGATTACTATCCCAACATGAAGGTAAAAATAGAAGGAAGTTACCGGGATGGTGTTGCTGATGGATTCAGAAAAGAGTATAGACAGGATGGATCGTTGGAGATAGTTTACTTATTGGATAAAGGGCGCATTATGGGTTCGGGCATTCTTGACGAACAGGGGATGAAACAGGGTTTCTGGAAAGAGTATTTCAGAGAAGGGGGATTAAGATCTGAAGGTAATTATGCCAATGGAATCCGCACCGGTGCCTGGATCTTTTATTTTCCCGAAGGCACGGTTGAGCAAAAAGGTAACTACAACGACAAAGGAAAAGAACAGGGGAAATGGGTTTGGTATTATCAGGATGGCATCCTTCGACGGGAAGAGGAATACAAAGCTGGTGTTCTGAATGGTCCAGTTTCGGAGTACGATGAAAAAGGGAATATCATAGCTTCAGGCACATATGAAGAGGGAGAAGAGGAGGGAAAATGGTATTACCAGGAAGAGGGATACAGACAGGAAGGAACCTATATTGAGGGTGAAAGGGATGGAGAATGGAACCATTATTATCCGGATGGAAACCTGAGTTTTACAGGAAAATACATTGATGGAAATCCGGATGGAAAACACCATTGGTATAACCCGGATGGCTCTTTGAGAATGGAAGGCAACTTCATTATGGGCATCAGACACGGACAGTGGCGCTTCTATTCCGAAACGGGTGTATTGCTTTTATTGGTAGAGTATCGCAATGGGTTTGAAATCAAATATGAAAACCAGGTTATAAAACCAGAACTTCCTGGTTCTGATTTGTAATGGTGCCTGCAATAAAGCATTAAAAAATTAGTTTAGCCCATAGTAGATAAAAATCTGATGGTGAGAAATATTATTCAGAAAATTGGTTTCATACTCTTTACCCTGGGAGTATCATCTGTGGGGTTTTCCCAATCCATTCCTGTTGGTGCATGGCGGGTACACCTTCCGTATACCAGGGCTATTTCAGTAGCAGCATCCAACGACCTGGTATACTGTGTTACAAAAAGCAGCATGTTCTCTTATCACAAGCGTGACTTTTCCGTTACGCCAATGTCGAAAAACACAGGATTATCAGATGCCGGATTTTCCAGAATAGCCTGGCATAAACCCACAAAAACTCTGATTATAGCATACAGCAATGCCAATATAGATCTGTTGCAGGACGGAGAGATTTACAATATGCCCGATATCAAACGACTTCTGCTACCGATAGACAAAACGATCAACCGCATCACCTTTAACGGCGACGAAGCATGGTTGTCGTGTGGTTTTGGTATTGTGGTTCTCGACCTGAAAAAAAGGGAATTCAAACAAACCTATCAGATTGGTCCCGGTGGTACGTACCTGAAGGTGAATGATGTGAAGTTTTTTAAGGATACCGTTTATGCTGCCACCGATTCGGGTATCTTCAGGGCTGCTTTCACCGATTATCTTCCCGATTATTCGAACTGGAAAAAATGGCAGGATCTGCCTGTCTCCGAAACCACCTGTAATACATTGGCTTTTCTGAAAGATATCCCTTTTGTGAACATAACTGGTAGTGCCGGATTGTCCGATACCCTCTATTATTTTCACAACAATGAATGGAAAAGGTATGATACAGCGAACATCAGAAAATGCCATCAATTGGATGTGATTGACAATAAGCTTATTATTTCATTAGAATATTATGTTCAGGTGTTGGATACAAACCTGCAGATTTATCGTGATATTTTTGATTATAGTTTGGGACAGCCTAAACAAGCATATGTTGAACCTGCTGAGGCCACCCTGGACGATGAAGGTTTTCTGTGGATAGCGGATTATAATATAGGACTTGCCTTTATATATGACCAGTGGGCATACGGTCTTATCACGCCCAATGGCCCTCGCACAACCCAGGCTTTTCATATGGATGCCTCCTCGGGTCATATATGGGTGGCTCCCGGAGCCTATAACAGCACATGGACGATGGCTTTTAACCGGGATGGAATGTATCATTTCAACGGAAATGAATGGAAAACGGTTCATTACGATAATGAACCCATGCTGGATACCGTTTTCGATATCGTGTGTATGGCCATTGACCCTTCAGATCCGTCGAAAGTGTACGCAGGATCCTGGGGACAGGGTTTGGTGCTGCTGAAGGAGGGCAAGCCGGAAAAAATATTTGATGAAACCAACAGCACCCTTATGGTTCCGGAAAACACTTCCTCGTCCTATTTCCGGGTACCGGTTGGGGGCTTAACGTTTGATGACAAAGGCAATCTATGGATTTCAAATGCCTATACACAAAAATCTCTATCTGTGATGAAACCGGATGGCACCTGGTATTCCTATAATATCAGCAGCCCCGATAACAAAATGGACGACAAGGCTTCCGGAAAGATTGTTGTTGACAGAATTGGCCAGAAGTGGGTATTGGTTGGACGGGGTCATGGTATTCAGGTGTTTAATGACAACAAAACACTCTGGAACACAACAGACGATAAATCAGCCAATATCAACGGAAACATCGGACAGGGAGCATTGCCCAGTACACTGGTTACAGATATTGCCCTTGATCTGGACGGCAGGCTCTGGATTGGAACCGACAAGGGAATTGCCATTATCTATGCACCGGAAAATGTTTTTACAGGTTATTCATACGATGCGCAGCGGATTTTGGTAAATCAGGATGGATACGACCAATATCTGCTTGAAAATGAAACAGTAACTGCCATTGAAGTGGATGGTGCAAACCGGAAATGGGTTGGTACAGAAAAGTCAGGAGTGTTTTTGCTTTCAGCCGACGGTACTTCTGAAATTGCCCGTTTTAACGATGGAAACAGCCCTTTGCTCAGCAATGGTATACGAAGTATTGTTATTGATGACCTGTCGGGAGAGGTGTTTTTTGGTACCGATAACGGCATTGTTTCATACAGGTCGGATGCAGTAAAAGCAGTAGAAACCCATACCAACGTTACCGTATTTCCCAATCCCGTAAATTCTGGTTATGCAGGAGTTATTTCTATTACAGGCCTGGTAAGGGATGCTGATGTGAAAATCAGAAACATGGGGGGCGATGTAGTATATAGCACCCGGTCGAATGGTGGAATGGCTGTTTGGAACGGACGTGACCTCTCGGGGAATAGAGTTGCCTCTGGGGTATATGTGGTGTTTTCCTCAGATTCAGAGGGAGCAGAGACGGCCGTTGCTAAAATATTGTTCATTCGATAAGTGCCAGGAATGAACGCCCTGTTGAAAACAGAGGGGATCGTATTAAAAAACATCAGGTACGGTGATCATGCCTTTATTGTTACGATGTATACCAGGGAACTGGGGATAAAATCATTCTGGTTCAGACGTAAAATGGGCAAAAATCCTGTAAAGGCACTGTTAGCCCCTTTGTCCCAGTTGCAGATGGTTACCAATATCAGGAAAGACGAAAAGATACTTACACCGGTTGAAATCTCCCTGGTGCTTCAGTACAGAACCCTGTATCAGGATCCGGTTAAAAGCAGTATGGTTTTATTTCTGGCAGAATGGCTGCAAAAGGTGCTGAAGGAGGAAGAAGCCAATCATCACCTGTATCAGTTTATTGCAGACTCCCTGCTGGAAATAGACCGGCAGGAACATCTACACCCCTCCTTTCACCTCTCTTTCCTGTTTCATCTAACCCGATTTCTGGGGTTTCTGCCCGACCGGAGCCATTACCAGACCGGTGATTGTTTTGATCCCGAGGCCGGCATTTTTAAACCGGCCGATCTGCACCAACCCCTCTGCATAGCCTCAGATATCAGCAGATGGTTTTACGAATTATCCGGCATTCCCGTTGATCAATATCAACTTTTTAAAACCGACAGGCAAACCCGAAACCTCCTGCTGGATGTACTTATTCGCTACTATACCATTCATTTGCCGGGTTTTGGAGAGGTAAAATCCTTGCCGGTCATCAGGGTATTGTTTTCATAAGTCGGAATAATTCTTTAGATTTCAGATCAGTCGAGTACCTTATTTTTATGTAGTTTAGCAGCCCAAAACCACACCCGGAATGAACGACAACAAATTATTATCCCCCAATCCTTTGGTGCAGTTTCTCGACAAAACACCATCGGAGTTTACCCGTAACGACCTGATTCACTTCATTGAGGAGCAGGGCATAGAAATGGTGAATTTCAGGTATGTTGGGGGTGACGGACGGCTAAAGGCCCTCAATTTTGTGATCAACAACCGCAGACACCTTGAAGGTATCCTGAGCAACGGGGAAAGGGTGGATGGATCAAGCCTCTTTAAACACATCAACACAGGAGCAAGCGATCTTTATGTGGTTCCGAAATACAGGACGGCATTTGTAAACCCTTTTGCTGAGATTCCAACCCTCGACATCCTTTGTGCCTATTACGACAAGGATGGCAAACCTATGGAAAACTCCCCTGAGTTTATCCTGCGAAAAGCAGCACATGCCATCAGGGAGCGCACAGGATACGAGTTTCATTGTATGGGAGAGCTCGAGTATTATGTGATCAGCGACCGTGAATATGTGTTTGAAGCTACCGACCAGCGGGGGTACCACGAAGCTTTTCCCTTTAACCGCATGGAAGAATTCCGTACTGCAGCCCTGCATACCATTGCTGCCTGCGGTGGGAACATCAAATATGCCCATTCTGAAGTAGGCAATTTTACCCTTGGAGACAAAGTATATGAGCAGAATGAAATAGAATTTCTGCCTGTGCCGGTAGAGGATGCTGCAGATCAGATGGTGATTGCCAAGTGGATCCTGCGCACCATGGCCTATAACTATGGGGTCGATCTTACCTTTTCTCCCAAAATCAGTGTTGGGAAAGCCGGAAGTGGATTACACATCCATACCAAACTTGTGAAGGATGGCAACAATGCAATGGTGGAAGGCGGTAAGCTAAGCGATGTTGCCAAAAGAGCCATCGCCGGTTATCTCGACCTGGCTCCCAGCCTCACCGCCTTCGGCAATACCAATCCTACCTCTTATTTCAGACTCGTACCCCATCAGGAAGCACCCACCAATATCTGCTGGGGCGACAGAAACCGGTCGGTGCTGGTGAGGGTCCCCCTGGGTTGGACCGGACATATCAACATGGCAGCAGATGCCAACCCGCAGGATAAAGAGATTACACTCGATTTTTCCGAAAGGCAAACCGTTGAGTTCCGCTGTCCGGATGGAAGTGCAGACGTTTATCTTTTACTCGCAGGATTGGCC
>CAZJZF010000017.1:0-14665 GCA_964550385.1 uncultured Lentimicrobiaceae bacterium
AGATTGCCAGATTGCTCAGTATTGTTGCTGTAGCAGGATGTTCTATTCCAAGTACAGCCCCGGCGGAACTGTATCCATTGGAAACGGACTTAATAGCTCCCCAGATGTTGGGCCAATTTATGCCAATTCCAGTAATAGCACACACCTATACAGCAACCATATCAGCCTGTTCACTGCAGCAGAGATCGGATTGGCAGGAGCTTTAAGCACAATCTCCTGGTTTAAAACCAATGCTCAGAGTTATATCCTGAACAATGGCACCTTCAGGATATACCTGAAACATACAAATGACACCACTATTAATTCATTAAGTGGAACATTTGCAGCGGAGCTGGCAGGAGCAACACTGGCTTACGAGAGTTTCACACAGAATCTGCCTCCCAATGCCGGTTGGATGGATTTTCTTTTGAATAATCCCAATGGGTTTGTTTACAACGGGGTTCAAAATCTTATGGTGCTGGTGGATTGGTACCGTCCCGGAACCATTACCCAAAGTATCCCGTGGATGTTTTCTATTGTCGATGGAATGGCCTATACCTGGCGCGATTATAAAACTCCGCCAAGTATTTCGATTGGTCATGATTGCCGACCCGATATAAAGTTAACATTTGTTACGCCATCCAGTTTATTGCATGATGCCGGTATCTCCCAGATTGTGACCCCCAATGGTGGGGTGATGGCCGGTGCACCTTTCAATATTTCTGCAAGAGTTAAGAATTATGGAACGGCATTGCTAACCAATGCCACCGTTAAATGGTCGTTGGACGGAATTCAGCAACTCTCACATGTATGGACAGGTTCATTGTTGCAGAATGGGGTTTCTGCTGATCTGTTATTGGGTTCACTGACCTTGCCGGTCGGAGTACATACCTTGAAAATATGGACAGACAGCCCCAACGGTCAAAGCGATATGAATCTTGGAAATGATACCTCTGTGATCAGTTTTATGGTTTGTTCCAACCCACTTTCTGGTATCTATACCATTGGTGGTGTAAACCACGATTTTGCTGATTTTTCTGCAGCCTTAACAGCCATGGATCATTGTGGAATCAGTGGACCGGTTACTTTCAAGGTAGCTCCGGGGATCTATACCGAGCAGGTAACCATACCTTTTATCAGCGGAGCTTCTGCCTCAAGTCCGGTAGTTTTTCAATCGGCAAATGGTGACAGCACTTCGGTGGTTCTGCAGTACAATGCCCCGTTTTCGCTTGAGAACTTCACCCTGAAATTCAAGAATGCATCTTATGTGACATTCAGCAAAATGTCTATCAAGGCTTTGAATGCCGTCAACGGACGAACCGTGGAGATTGCGGGTACATCATCAAATTTGAAGCTGGAGAATAATATTTTACAGGGAGTTGAGAATCCGGCAAAAAGTGCCGATGCTGCCAGAGCAGTAGTGTATTCAACAGGCTTTGCCAATGATTCCTGTCTGTTTCTAAACAATCTGGTTGTCGATGGGGAGCACGGTTTCTTTCTCAGAGGGCAATCTTCTGCACATGAGAAAGGCACACAATTATCAGGTAACAGATTTAAAGGTCAAATTATAAATGGGATTGCCATATTTGATCAGAATGCTCCTTTAATTCAAGGCAACACGATATATATCACGAATCTGGTGGATACTTTTCGGGCCATCTATATTCATAATTCGGATGGCGTAATCCGGGTAACCGAAAATCAAATAGTAATCGGCAATGCCATACGGGCCATCGGAATAGAATTGGCCGAATGCATTTCGGATTCGATCTTTAAAGGATTGATTGCCAATAATATGGTTTCCGTTAAGATCAATTTAGGTACTGCCAATAGCCTTTTTTCCGCTGGCATCTTCTCAAATAATTGTTCGAACCAGAGGTTTGTATTCAACAGTGTGAACCTTTGGGGATCTTCCATCATTGCCAATTCAGCTTTTAGAATGCGCAATATAACCAATAATCAGGGAAATTTAATCCTTAGCAACAATCTGGTGAACCAGGTTTCCAATGGTGCTGTGCTATGTTTTGACGGGATTCCACTCCAATCATTCATCAGTAATTACAACAACCTTTTTGCAATTAATGGTATCATCGTTCACTATGTTTCTCCCTACCTGCAACTGGATTTGTGGCAATCATCGAGCAATCACGATTTGAATTCATTCTGCAACAATCCCAATTTTATTTCCAACACAGACCTGCATATTTCAAATAGTATATTGAAGCGACGTGGATTCCCAATAGCCGATGTCACCACGGATTTCGACGGAAATATGCGGCATCCCCTTTATCCCGACCCAGGGGCGGATGAGTTTGATTCTTCGGCTATAGATGTGGCTTTGCTTGGAATTATTTCTCCTTCAGGAGGTTGCGGGATGGGGGCTAATGAATCTGTCACTTTGCTGATTCGCAATACCGGATCTACCACAGTCACGTCCGGACTAACGGCCCATTTCAGATTCGACAACAGTGCCGGCTTTATCAGTGAAAGCATATCAACCCCCCTCAATGCCGGGGATACTCTGATGTACACCTTCAATGCAAAGGTTAACATGAAAATATATTCCCCCCTTTTAGCAGACACTTTTCCGCTTCAGGCCTGGATTTCTCTGGCAGGAGATATGGGACCATCCAATGATTCTGTTTCAACCATTTTATCCTCATACTATACCCCATTATCACCAATGGCAACCGGGGTTTCTGTTCCGTACGCAACAAAAGCCGTATTATCGGCAACCGGAAATCCGGATGTGGTATGGTATGCTCATGACACCTCATCCGTGAAACTCACCCAGGGCACCAATTTAACAACTCCCTTTTTATTTACGAATACAACATTTTGGGCAGCTACCTCAACAGGAGCACTGATGCAATCTGGCTCCTATATTCCCGGAGCCAACATAGCATCTCAGGCTGTGGTATCTGCGAGTACCTGCTACTCTGGAGCATGCGGTACACTTAACGACCTGAATTTTGGTGCCTGTGGAGAACAACAGGTTTGGATTTCAACTGCAATGCCACCTGTACCTACGCCCCATGTAAACTTCATCGACTTTGAATGGGCAACGGAAAAAACCATCGATGGGATTAAGATACACCACGGTTATGAAAACGACAGGTTTCTCACTGGTGCAACCTTATACAAATGGATAAATGGCAATTGGATCAATTTTCACACCTTCAGCTTTCTGCCTATGGGATGTGAGAGTGTAGTGTCTTTTCCTTTTGTTAAAACCACAAAATTAAGAATTACCTCATTCCAGATGACAGGTCCTGGTCAGACTGCCAATCCCAATTTCAGGGAGATTGAAGTATTTGAGGCGATCCCACCTGGGTGCGAAAGTGAACGGGTACCTGTTTTGGTTACGGTTGGATCCCCTCCGGCCATTGATGCAGGTGTTGATCAGATTATTTCGCCCACAGGTTCAGGAGGTTATCCCCAAAATATTCCGGTGATTGTGAGACTGAAGAATTACGGAACTAATTTTCTTTATTCTGTAAATCTCTATTACAGCCTTAATTCTGTCTTGAAGGATTCTGTCAGCTGGACAGGTTTATTATTGAAAGACTCTTCTATACAGGTTACTATCGATACCATTAGCCTTTCAGGTGGCGACTACTGTTTCAAAGCCTGGACTGCCAAACCCAATGGTATTACAGATATTATTGCATCAAACGACAGCGCAACCCTATCTTTTAAAAGCTGTATGGCAGGTACCTATTCCATTGGGCCAGCGGCGACCGGTACTTACCAGTTCAATACATTCAACAGTGCACTGAATGCCCTCCTGTCTGCCGGAATATGCGGCCCCGTAATATTTGAAGTCTATCCGGGCACCTATACCGAGCAATTAAACATTCCACAGATAGCAGGGATGAATGCCCTTAATACAGTTACTTTCAGGGGGATTTCCGGTGACAGCACCCAGGCAGTTTTACAGTTTGCCGGCCTGAGTACCGCCAACTGGACCATTCGGTTAAATGGGGCTGATTATTTTACATTTGAAAAACTTAGTATCAAAGCGCTCAGCCAATACTATGGCAGGGCGGTGGAAATAAAAAACATTGCCACTTACAATATATTCAAAAATTGTCTGATTACCTCAGCAGGAACTTCATCAACCACATCCAGTTGTATTTATGATTATACGACATTAAACCACTACAATTCCTATCTTAATAATTATTTCTACGGGGGTTACTATGGATTATATATTTCAGGATCAGCTGCCTATGTTTTGCAGAAAGGAACGGTAATAGAAGGGAATTCGGTTGCGGGTTATTATAATTGTGGAATATTTGTAGTCTATGCCGATTCGGCGCAAATTATTGGAAACCGGGTGTTTAATAATGTATTTCTAAGTGGTAATGGTATACGGACCGAATATATCAACAATGCCTTCAGGATTGTGGGAAATTATGTTCATATTACCTCCTCCGGAAGTACCCCATGCAATGGTATCTTTATGTATGGGGGCAACAATACAAGTTTCAATCCCACCAGAGTAGGGCTGGTTGCCAACAATATGGTGATTATTTATGGAGGTACAGGTGCCAATAACGGATTCTATACGTCCTCAAGCCACGGCACCGAAGTCTGTTACAACACATTTCGTATCCTGGGTGGATCTACATCCTCCACGGCTTTGAAACAGGTAAATTCGAATTCAGAATTACCCGGACAAGTTTTTCAGAACAACATCCTGGTTAATATGACAGGTGGTTATGCAGCTTATTTTTCCAGTCCTGCCAATGTTTTGGGATGTGATTACAACCTCTATTATACCGCCACCCCCAATCTGGCATATTGGGGCTCAAATACCACAACACTGGCAGCTCTTCAAATAGCCAGCGGCACGAACTCCAATTCGATAAATATTCAACCCTCCTTTGTTTCCTCAACCGATGTTCACCTCACGAATAACAATCTGGCGGGTAAAGGGAAATTTCTGGCAAGTATTGCCACTGACTTCGACAATGATTTGCGTGGCCTTAAACCCACTATGGGTGCAGATGAAAAACCTTATATCGGGATTGATGCAGGTGTTTTTGCCATTACCTCTCCCGACCTGGAAACATTTGAGTACCAGAGTTCTTCCGTTGCCGTTGCAGTGGCCAATTATGGTTCTGATACCCTGTATTCCATTCCAATACAATACATGGTCAACAATGGAATTCCCGTAAATACTACTGTCACTGATACCTTGATTTCAAATAGCATAAAGTCCTATACTTTACCGAACATGCTATCGCCTGCCGGGAACTTTACCCTCTGTGCAACAACACTGGTTTCGGGAGATATAGATACTGCGAACAATCAGGTTTGTAAAACTGTATTTGGAATACCTGCCAAAGACGCAAAAGTTTCAAAACTTGTGGTACCTGCCAACGGTTGCAACCTGGGATTGCAACCCCTTAGTGTCTGGGTTAAGAACACCGGTTTGAATCCCATGAATTACCCCTCCCAGTCTGCGGTTACAATCCATTACCGCATCAAGCCTGCCGCACCGGTTATAAGTCAGATTTTCACCCCGATTCTGATGCCAGGTGATTCGATATTGGTTCATTTCAATACGCAGGCTGACTTTTCGGTTACCCTGCTGGATGATACCTTTAAAGTGCAGGCATGGATAAACCTTCAGGATGATAATATCAAAGGAAATGATACAGCGTACGCTGAAGTCATGTCATTTGCAATCCCTCCTGCTCCGATGGTAACAAATGTCACAATTCCTTTTGGCACCAGCATTCAGTTGGCAGCGACCTCATCCGACACCTTGCTGTGGTTTGAAAGTGATACATCAGTTACCAATATCGGACATGGTCCTTTCTTTACCACACCTGCACTTCAGGCTACCGAAACGTATTGGGTTCAGGCCGTCAACGCTTCAGACGGGGGTGGGGATTTACCAGAAATGTTCTATTATAATTTCGATGTTCCGGGTACCCAGGTATATAATCTTGCCAAGAATCCAATAGGTAATAATCCGGCAACGATTACGGGTTCAGGACTTTCAATAGGAAGTGCAGGCATGTTTAATTCAGCATTACAGGGGTCGGGAGTTAATTCCACAGGAGGGGTTATCAACACAGGTTGGAACACAAATTTCAATGGCAGTTTTACCATTGCTTTTTGGTTAGGCAATGTAACTAATACGACTAACAATTGTTATGTTTTCGGTGACATTGGGGCAAGTTATTTTAAATGTTTTTCCAATGGTACTGCAGGAGCCAATAACCTATTTGTAGGAGGCGGGGGACTACCAGATCTTATTATTACCGATGCAGCAACAGTGACCCCGAAAATGATTCACGTCGTTTTGGATACTGCAGAAGGTACTTTCAAGGGTTATGTGGATGGAGTACTGAATGTTGTCGCACCCGTGACAGCTCCAATCGCAATGGCAGGAACCGGTTTTCAGATAGGTGGTTATGGAACAGCCACTAATCTGTCAGGCTCTTTGGATGAGTTTAGGATTTACAACAGGGCATTGACACAAACTGAGATATTATCCACCTGCAACACTTCTCTGGGATATGCGGGCTGCGGAAGCGTTCGCGTTCCTGTAACCGTAACAGTAATCAATCCGAGCACCTGTGATGTGGGGGTAAGCCAGCTACTTCAACCGATAACCGGAACCAATCTGAGTGCTCAGGAAACTGTAATCGTAAAAGTGAAAAATTACGGGACACTTTCTCAGTCAAACATCCCGGTATGTTATCAAATCGACAGCCAGCCTGTTGTTACTGAAACGGTAAGCGGACCGATTTCTCCAAACGATTCCATGGTTTATGCCTTCAATGCAAAAGCCAATTTAGGCACTGCAGGAACCTACCAGGTAAAGACATGGACCAGTTTGCCCTGCGACACCCTAAAGCAGAATGATACCCTTCTTCAAAGTATTGCCCATCTCATACCTGCCTTTTGCGTTTCGTCTGCTACCAGCCCACTGAACCAGGAGATTACCAACATCACGCTCAGTAACCTCAATAATACCTCGGCTCCATCAGGCGCCATGTACACCAATTTCATCAGTACGGTTCCTGCTGCCATACTGTCGCCGGGGGTGAACTACTCTATGACCATCACATCCTCTTTTGCTCCCGGATCCTCATCATCGCAGAGCTGCTGGGCGAAAGCCTGGATCGACTTCGACCGGAATGGAGTATTTGATCCCGTAAATGAGATGGTCCTGAGCAATGCCACCTCCTCTTCCAATACAATCACGGCTCAGTTTACCTTACCTTCAAATGCCATCATAGGGAACACCTACATGCGGATCGTCCTGAACCAGACCACCAACGCCACCCTTGTAACTCCCTGCAGCACCTATACCTATGGTGAGACGGAAGACTATGCAATTTCCATAACCCCTCAGGCTCAATGCGATGCAGGTGCGATTGCCATTATGCAGCCCGAAGGTATAACCTATGCAGGTGCCTCACTGCCTGTTTGGGTGAAATATACCAACTTGGGAACCCAGCCCATTGCCGCAAATACGTTGTCGGTAGCCTACAAAGTAAACAATGGCACACCGGTTACGGTCAGCATCACCTCTGGCCTTGCTCCGGGTGCTACCGACAGCATCCTGATGCCACCCTTTATTGCCAATTCGGGGTATAATGCCATCTGTGCCTATACGATTCTGGTCTGCGATTCAACCCCGTTCAACGACCAGGTATGCAAATCGGTATTTGCTCAGTTATATTCCACCCTGCCCTATTTTGATGACTTTGAAGGACCCAATTACTTTTACAATCCCGACCCGGCTTCTGACTGGATGCTCGGTACACCTGCTGCCAACATCATAAACTCCGCCTATTCAGGAACGAAAGTATGGGCCACGAACCTTACCGGGGACTATTCCAACAATGCCAATGACTACATTTATACCCCCTTGTTTGATTTCACCGGACTGGGTGCCACCGATACGGTAACCCTCAGCTTCCACCACTGGCTTGCTATGGCTTCGGGTGACTACAGCCAGGTACAGTATAAGCTGAATGGAAGTTCCGGCTGGGTAAACCTGGGTGCTTCTGGCGATCCGGGCGGCATCAACTGGTACAATACACAGGTAGGAGGGGTGCATTATTTCAGTCAGACCAATTCGGGATGGATGTATTCTGCCTACAAGCTCTTACCTGCCATTTTCAACTGGAACGATACCGTACAGTTCAGGTTCAGGTTGTTCTCAACGGCATCGGGTACCTCGAACGGATGGGCCATCGATAACTTCAGCCTGGCATTACCAACAGTACCCGACGATGTAGGAATTTCTGCCATCACATATCCGATCAACGACACGGCTTCAGGAAGCCAGATCAACGTTGAGGTGGTGATAAAAAACTTCGGCACCAGCACGCAGGTTATGATTCCTCTTCAACTTAAAATGGACGGTGTTACAATGGGCACTGAGACATGGACGGGTTTCCTTGCAAGTCAGGCTACCGCTGTATACACCTTCGTTATGCCCATTACTTCACCGTCAATAACATATCAGCTTTGCGTTTCCACCCAGCTTCCCGGAGATGTGTTTGCCTCCAATGATGAGTTCTGTAAAAGTTTCAATGCATTGCCGGCTAATCATGATGTGGGTATTGTGCAGATTGTGGATCCGATCCCTGATTCCATCGGTGAGATATGCTTCTATGATCCGGTCACTCACCCCTGGTATATGAAGGATGTGATTGTCCGGATTCAGAATTTCGGACAGAACGCCCAGACCAGTATACCGATCAGGTATACTTTCTTCAATGGGGGTACTGCGATAACCGATACCTGGACTGGAAACCTGGCATCCAATGCGAATGTGGATTACCTCCTGCAGACCCAGTTTGCACCGACTATCGGAGCCCAGCTCTTGTGTGCCGAAACAGATCTTCCGGGAGATTTTTCAACCACCAACAACAAAGCCTGCCAGAGCTATATCGGCAGAACCTGCATTGGAGTGGATGATCTGGTTGCCGATGGGATGGTGCTGATGCAGAATATCCCAAACCCTGCCGGTACAATTACCAGCATTGGCTTCAGCTTACCCAAAGGGGGTAAGGTTACATTTGGTGTTGTGAACACAATCGGCCAGACCATGGTCCTGATTCATGAAAACAAACCTGCAGGGAGCCATTCGTTTGAGATCGACATTTCAAAGATTCCGGCAGGGGTATATTCCTATTACATCCAATTCAACGGCAGAAAGTTATCCCGCCGGATGATAATCTACCGGCCGTAATCAGACAAATGATCAGATTTTTATTATAACCATAACGACATGAGAAAAGCTTCCTTTGCAAGAGTTAATTTGTTGATGTACAGTCTTCTGCTTATCGCAACTCCATTTTTGTTACTGATGAATTATCTGCAGGATGCTGTAAGTATGTTGTCGGAGCTTTACATTCGGATAGCAGAAGTCAAAGTACCAATTGTGCTGTTGATTGCAATCCTTTTGGTTGCCTTACTGATTATTCGGCAATGGAAATTTCTCAATTACCGGAAAGGTTTGGCATTGCTGGTGATATTGGTCATGGTTTTTATTGCCCAGCAGATCTCGGATTATTTTCTGCAAACTCCGTTTTACCACCTCCAGAACAACTGGCATTACTTCGCATACGGCATTTATTCATTTCTTGCTTTTCGTTACTATAAAACCAAATCCTATTCTTCAGGAAATCTTATCTTAAGGATATTTCTCAGTGCAATGCTGATTTCTTCCTTTGATGAATTTGCCCAGGTATTCCTTTCGTCAAGGGTTTTTGATGTATCTGATATTGCCAAGGATCTCTGGGGAACCCTCATGGGAATAATTTTCCTTTTTTTCGTGTATCAGGAGGATATGCCAAAGTTTAAGAACTGGAAGATCAGGGAGAAATCCATCAAAGCCTATCAAAATAATGCGGTTGGGATGATATTTATTCTCCTGGTTTTTGGATTTATTTTACTATCGGTGAGTTCGATTTTAACTGAATCACAATATGTCTTTCAAACATTCTTCATTACCGTGCTTTTATTTCTGACCTTTTTAGGGGTCATAAATATAACAATGTCGAGGAATGGAAGGATATTTCTGATCGCTATTGCTTCAATATCAATAATATTGCTATCCAGTTCGATCATCAGAAATTTCAATAAAGGTATCACACATTGCAAATCGGGGATGGTGGTTTACAAAGGCATACCGGTTCCTTATTTTGATCTGCTGATTTTCGAAGGCGGGGGGTTTAGACTGGTTGACAAGAAGATCTATTTCAATAACCGGGACATTGAACTGTTTTTTTCCAAGGCTTCAGATATTCTGATTATAGGTACAGGTTCAGAGAGGACTACTGCAGTTGGTTTTCCTGACAGCCGGGAGGTACAGTTTATTTATAATCCTGAAACCGGAAGGGCACTTCAGGTAATTATTCTTCCTGAAGAATCAGCCTGTGATGTGTTCAACCGGCTGAAAAGAGAGCATAAGAATGTGACTTTTTTAATTCACCAATCCATTTAGGTTCCAAAATGAAAAAGGAAATACGTGTTGATAAATCAGGAGATACGGATCGGATTATCCGAAGATTGTTGATGTCGGTATACGTTCTGTTGGCCATTTTTGGGATCATTTCGATGTTATCCCCCGGATGGTTGAAAGGGTTGTCAAAAATAGGCAGGGAAGCAGAAGCAAGAATTATGCATGACTATGGTAACAGCTTCATTACCAAAGGGAATTATGAGATGGCTGCATTGCAATACCAAAAAGCGATACAGATTTATCCCCAAATGTCAGAAGCCTACATTAATCTGGGTATTGCCTGCAAATCACAGATGAATTTAGACGACGCCATGATGAACTTCAATAAAGCCTTAACGTTTAAGGGAATCGCACTGGATAACATTTACTTTCATATGGCTGAAATCTATGCCCTCCAAAACAATCCCCAGATGGCGGTTCAATATTTTCTCAAGTCTGCTGAATGCGCTCCGTTTCCTCAGAATGCCTTTCAGAAAGCCGGTGAAATCCTGAATAATACAGCCCAATGGCAAAAATCGAAGGAGGTTTTTGACAGCGCATTGGTAAATGCTTGTAACATGAAGAATTGTTACCTTGGAATGCTAAAAAGGGATTATTATCTGTTTACAAAAGAGGAGGTAAGAAAGGATATTTTAAGTTTACTTCACAAAGGTTACGATCCCCAAAAGATGGTGTGTTATGACGAACATTCGTTTAATCAGGCTCTGACAAGGGATGATCAGATGGCGGGTATTTATAACCAGTATGGTTATTTGTATGCGATGACCGGTGATTACAGGAAGGCAGCAGAATCGTTTGCACTTGCATTGCAGATAAAGCCTGACTTCATGCAGGCAAGGGACAATATGAATGCAGCCTATCATAAATTGAATTCAGAAAAAGGGGTACAATAAATTTTTTTTATCTATTTTTTCTAGAATTGATATATCTTAGTTGCCTAAAATGCGATAATGGTTTTCACTAAAAACAAGTTGCTATGAAATCATTTTTCCTGATTCTGGGTATGGTTATGCTGTACAGCATTTCCCTGGCACAAACCAGTTTGTTTACTGAGAACTTCGAAGCCAATTCTTTACCTGACAGTGTTACACTGGTAGGTACCGGAACAAGAGGAACCAGCACATCACTTTTTTCACAAGGACTAAGAAGTGATTCCATGCGAATTGCCAATGCGGGTGATACGGTTGTTATGACCACCCAGGCTTTCTCAACCTCTGGAAACTCCTTCGTGATGTTGTATTTTGACCATATCTGCAAGATTGAGTTTTTCGACGAGGGATATATTGAAGTATCAAACGACAACGGAGCAACCTGGACAAGGCTGACCGCTGCCCAGTATCAGGGAACCAGTCAGTTTGGCACCCAGGGGAACAAATTCACCGCGGCGGCATATACCACCGACTGGGCAGCCGGATCGTATGCGGTTCCGTCGAATGTCTGGTGGAGGAGTGAGACCTTCGACATCTCGCTCCTGGTTGGGAATGCAGCGCAGGTGAAGGTGAGGTTTGTACTGAGGGATGCTCAACCCGGCAGCATCATGCCCGACAACTATGCCTGGTTCATCGACAACATCAGGGTGGTCGGAGCCTTTTCCGAACTGAATCCTCCCCTTATTACGATGATTCCTCCCATTGTTCAGGATACGGTCTACAGTACAGGACCCTACGGGGTTAAAGCGGTTATTACAGATCAGTCGCTGGTGGATACCGCTTATGTGAAATACTGGGTGAATACCGGAAGTCCTGTAACCCTTGGGATGACACGTCTTACCAGCGATACCTTTCAGGCATTCATACCTTTCTTTGGTTTCGGGAAGAACATCCATTATTATGTGGAGGCTCTTGACGGGTCAGCAGCCCATAACGTGGCCACTGCCACAACCTACCATTTTTATTGCAAATTCAGCACCGGTGGAACCTTTACCCTGGGTACGGGTACCACTGCCAATTCTTCCACGGCTTATCCAACGCCTTATGGCAACTATTACTATGGCAGCAAAGAACAATATTTATTGCTAGCAAGTGAGATGACAGCTCTGGGTATGCCCGGGGGACCCATGTCTTCTCTTGCATTCAATGTTTCTAATGTCAATGCCTGTCCGGGTTTGAATGGTTATTACATTAAAATGGGCCATACCACCAACACTGCTTTAAGCTCCTTTATCACAACCGGGTTGACCTCAGTATACAACAACAACCTCTATCAGCCGGTGGCTGGTTGGAATACCCACACCTTTCAAACTCCTTTTGTGTGGAATGGGGTTGATAATGTGGTAATTGAAGTATGCTTTAACAATTCCAGCTATCCATCCAATGGCAATGCCAGCGTTTATCAAACGGCGACTACTTTCAACAGCTTGTTAAACTATCATACCGATAACTCAACGGTTTGTACTGCGCCCGGTTCTCCTACAACCTATATGTCCAGGCCCAATATGAAAATCGAAATCCTTGGGGTAAGTTCACTTACACTGGATGCCGGGGTTGGGCAGATTGTATATCCCACGGGTGGTGTGATTGCGAATACTCCGTTTGCCGTTACTGCCAAAGTTAAAAACTATGGTATCGATACCCTGACGGCAGCCACCGTTAACTGGAGGCTTGACGGCGTATTACAGACCCCGTATCCCTGGACCGGCTCACTGCTGAAAGATTCTTCATCTTCTGTGATTACCCTGGGTACCATTAACCTGGCACAGGGGGTTCACAACATTATTGCGTGGACTGATAATCCCAACGGGCAACCCGATTTGAATACCGGGAATGACTCATCAAAAATCAGTTTCATGGCCTGTGCGAATCTGCTGGCAGGAACCTACACTGTGGGAGGTACCAATCCTGATTTTGCCGATATCAATGCTGCTATTATTGCACTTACCCAGTGTGGTATCAGTGGTCCGGTAACTTTCAACATTGCTCCTGGCATCTATTCCGGTCAGTATATCCTGCCCTGGATCAGTGGCAGCTCTGCCATCAATACCATCACCTTCAAGGCTGCCAACAACGACAGTACCTCTGTAGTTCTCCAGCATACTGCTCTGAATACGGCATCCAACTACATTCTGAAGCTCGACGGAGCGATGCACATTATCCTGAAGAACCTTAAATGGATGCCTGCCAGTACAACCTATGGTACTGCCATTCTGATGACCAACGGTGCCCAGAATAATCTGGTTCAGGGTTGTCACCTCACCGGAGGTTCAGGTACTACAGATGACCTGGCTGTAATCAAATTAAACGGACCGTTGTGCCACAACAACCAGTTTACGGGCAATTTCATAACCGGTGGATCTTTTGGAATTTATGTGAAAGGGGGATCCACTGCCGCAAAAGTTTCAAACATTGTTGCTCAGGGGAATGTGATTGAAGGTTTCAGTTATACCGGAATTCGCGGAGAGTTTGTGGATCAGATGACAGCAGCAGGCAATACGATTACCTCTACCGTCAGCTCGACAGGCCAGAAAGAAGGTATCCACTATCTCTATGGAGGCACTGACCTGAAGGTTTTGAAAAACAAGATCGTGATGTCAAACGGTTTTAACACCAATGCCATCAACTTTGAGCAATGTACGACAACAGTCAGTAATCAGGGTCTCATTGCCAACAATTTCGTAAGCATTCTGAGCGGAACCAACTATACCTTCGGGATCAGGGTTCAGTATTCATCATACCATAAAATTCTCCATAACTCATTGTATGTCAATGGCATCAGCAACACTGCCACCCGTGGTATCAATCCTACCGGCACCTCTTCCCAGATTACTGTTCTGAATAACAATGTGGAATGCAACTTTTATCCAACCCTTTACGAAGGAACTTCTGTAGTCAGGTCAAACTTCAATAATTTTTATTCCTCTACCAACCTTTATGGATACTATACCACCACATACATGAATTTCGGCTCGCTTGCAGATTTGAAGACCGCTACTCAGAAGGACACAAACTCAGTATCCACTGTGCCCCTGTTTGTGGGCACCACTGACCTGCATACTTTCAACGGATTACTGAATGGTATTGCTACCCCGGTATCTGAGGTTACCGATGATATTGACGGAGATCTCAGGGACTTGCTGGTTCCGGATCCGGGTGCCGACGAATTCATGCCATCAGCCTATGATGCAGCTGTAATTACCATCGCCTCGGCTGTAAGTGGATGTGGTTATTCAACGCAGGAAGATGTGAT
>CAZJZF010000018.1:0-14231 GCA_964550385.1 uncultured Lentimicrobiaceae bacterium
AATGTTTGTCGAGCATGTTATACATCGTATCCTGCCGGGTGGATCCTATATCAAGCACTGGAAGATCTACAAAATGTTTTGCAACCGTTTTGTATGTATTGTTCTGCTCATTGATTTCGTTGAGGTTATTCAGCACATCGGTTCTGATGATGAAGTGATAATCACCTGGTACCATTCCGGGGATAGTTACACTCCTTGACCGTGTAATCTGGCCGAGTGCGGGGATATTGATGTTGCCGTATACGAAGCCCAGCAATGGATCTGTAACATCAAATATGGTATCGGATGAGATATGGATATTATCGCGCATCACACCATTGGCACCATTGGTCCCGGCATTGCCAACAATCCACGTTACGGTTACAGTTTCTCCTGCAAGGGAAGTATCGGGAAAGGAGGAACTTAATACTTCAAGCTCGCAGGGGGGCATAAGGTTTACGAACATCATGGAGGATACAATGTTGTTATGCTCTGCATTGTGCTCATATTCAACATTGTTGTTGTCGGTTCTGATGAGTACAATGTAGTTGCCGGCAGCGATCATCGGAATCGTAAATGACTGGTTAACAGTATAGGTCTGATTTAACGCAAGATCACCGGTTCTGGGCACTGAACCTAGTATAACATCGTGCTGATCAATTATCTGATCGGTTGAGAGGTAAATAAAATCTGTCCAGCCACCGCTAAGGGTAGGCCCGAATCCACTGTTGATGACCTCCCATTGAACATTCACCGGCTGACCTGCATTTCCGGAGGTGGGTGTGGCAAAATTGGCAATGACGAGATCAGGAGAAGGGGTAAGGGTGATGGCAATGGCCTGGGCGGGGCCTGTGTTATTGGATCGGTTGATGTCGTAATGAACATCCATTCGATCGGCTACCACCAGAAGGTACCAGGTACCAGAAAATCCGTTGGGAATGGTAACGGTTGCAGTGGTACTGTAGCTTTGCCCTGTTGAAAGCACTGCGTTTCGTTTCTTCTCTGCCAGGTAAGTGTCGGTAGCAGGGCTAAAAACTTGATCCTGAGAGAGGTAAATGCCATCGAACCAGAAAGGTGCCAGCGTTGTGCCTTGGCCGATATTCTGCACCGACCATCCAACGGTAATGCTGGTACCACTATTGGCTAGTACAGGGGCTGAAACAGCGTTGGTTACAAGATCAATCGGGGGATAGGGCTTGATATAGATCGGATAACTGCGTAGGATGTTATTTCCTTCATCCGTGTATTCATAGATATGGTTTTCAAAATCGGTAAATACATAGATGTAATAGAATCCTTCTGAGAGGGAAAGGGGTATGGTATAGGAAACCTGCACTGTATACTGACCATTGGGAAGCAATGCCGAGGTATAGTCCTGAGTGTTCACAGCCGTAAGGTTGCTGCTGTTCCATACCGGAGATGAGGAGATGTAAACGCGGTCTTTCCACGTAGAATTTCCGGCAGGAATTGTACCGTTGTTCTTTATCATAAATGAGATAGGGACAGGGTCTCCCTGTGTGGCAGTATCCTGCAGGGTAATGCTCATCACCTCCAAATCGGCCCAGGGGCCTAAGGTAAGGCTTGATACAGCAGGAGGTAACGAAATGTTATTGAACTCTCCGGTTTTTTCGTAGATGCTGTCTGTATAATCTGTTATAACATAGAAATACCATGTTCCGCTGTAAGGGTGCGGTATCATAAATTTCCTGCTTAACACCAATGAACTGCCTGAGGTAAGGGTGATTCCGTTCCAGTTAACCTGTCCTACCAACAAGGTTGAATCAGGATAATAGGTGAAATATTTCGACATTACAATCCGATCCTTCCAGCCTCTCTGATTGATATGGCCGCTGCCGGTGTTTTGCAGGGTGTACGAAAGGGTAACACTGTCGCCGGTAATCATGGTTGGCGGGAAACTGAGAGATGAAACCACCAGGTCGGGCCTTACAATTTGCATAGCAGTGCTGCTGCGGTTAATGTTGTTGGAAACCGTAACCTCAGGCACCAGGGCACCGGAATTAACCCAGATCCAGACATACAAAGGTCCGGGCATTCCCTTGGGGATCGTAAGTGTAGTATTGTTTGCAGCATATGAACCCGATAACAGCGGTGTTGAAGCTGAGAAAGACAGATCCTTAACCAGCAGTGAAGAATCTGGCAACCAGTTGGAGTATGCTGAAAGATAGATTTTTACAGAAAGGTTCTTGCCTGGTATATGCTTGCCATTGCCGATATTATGGATATTGAAGGCAACCGGGACATCGAATCCTGTACTGTCGGCCGTGGGGATAATGATGTTCGATACGGTGAAATCCGGCATGGCTCCGACGGCGGAAGTATCTGATCGTTTCAGATTGTTTGATTCCATGGTGTGTTCAAATACTTTATTCTCCTGATCGGTGAATACGTAAAAGTAAGCGGGTATTCCGGCGAAATTTTCAGGAATGGT
Organism: uncultured Lentimicrobiaceae bacterium; assembly: GCA_964550385.1. GTDB lineage: Bacteria > Bacteroidota > Bacteroidia > Bacteroidales > SKPS01 > SKPS01. The sequence goes on from CAZJZF010000018.1 coordinate 2,429, forward strand.
AACCGTAAGGGAGGTAGTATAGGATCCGCCAACGGGAATCGATCCGTTGTGTATTTTGGTGCCCAGGTTCACGGAACTGCCGTCGATATTGGCCATGGTAAGGTTATCGTTGGTGCTCAGATAAAGCCTGTCGCGGTGTCCGGTGGCAATGGTAGGAGCACCACCCTGATTGATAACGGTCCAGCTGAGGGTAACCTGCTCGCGCGGAGAAACGGTATCCGGTACGTTGAAAAACAATACGGTAAGATCAGCCGGTGGAGAAAGAATTATGGTAATCGGATTGCTGAGCCTGTGATTATTGCTTTCTCCGATGTTTTCGAAGATGGTATTTGTAACATCATTCTGCACAAAAATGTAAAAGGTTCCGAAAATGTTATCGGGAATCTTAACCAAAACCGTGTCGGTGTAAGAACTGTCTTTGTCAAGCTGGGTGGTTTTATTTACCGCGGCAAGCTCCACTGCCGTTGCCAGATTGAAAACAGTGTCGGGGGAAAGCCAAACTTTGTCCCACCAAGGGGTTGATTGTGGGGTGGTATTGGATCCGTTGTTAACCGTATTGTACGAGATCTGAACATTCTGACCTGAAAAAGCAGCCCCCGGAGTAATGATGCTGGTGGTATAGAGATCTGCCAGCGGGGGAACCGGAAAATTCAGCAGTACATAATGGAAGTTATCATGGTCGTTGGTCTCCTGTCGCTGATTGCCGCCATGCATCCCCGAAGCGTTAAGGTAGGGTGGGGGATTGTAAGGGATGGGGGGAACAGGGTTATTGAAGAAGTAGGCATCGTCCATATCGGTCAGCACCCAGATAAAATAGGGACCCATCAGGTTTTGCGGAAGCTGTACCGTCTGGGTATTTACGTAGGTGGCTCCGGGAGCAAGTGAGCTTACATTCTGATATTGGCCCAATAGAATGTCATCTGCGGATTCTCCGACCCGCAGATCGAAATCAGGGGATATCCAGATCCTGTCAATCCATTGTCCGTTGATGGGTCCTTCTCCATCGTTCTTAACCGTCCATGTTACTGTAAGAGGCTGTCCTGATGCCGGTTGCGAGGTGGTTACCTGGGTTACGTGCAGGTTGGGCAATGCCCTGAGTCTGAAATTCAACTCCTGCCCCGGAGTACTGTAGCATTGATTTTTTGCCACCACCTGCCATTTCAACCAGCTGCCCGGTTGATGGCCAAAACTTTCACTCAGCTGAATCTGTGTTACATTGGGTTTGGTTGGGCTGGAGGGTTTCTGCAGGCTTGACGACCATAGGTAGAAATCGTAATGTGTGGCATGCAGGCTTGGTGACCACGAAAAATTACAGGGGTATTCAATATCCGTGGTACTATCCAGAGGCAGTTGGTTGGTGGGTGCTGCCGGCGAAATGTTTGGGTAAGTCTGAACGGTAAACACCAAAGGCAAGATGTCAACTCCATCGGTAACTGATACATAGTAGGCGGTGGTAACAGAAGGAGATACGGAGATGGTGGGCATGGTAGATGTGTAGCTGGTCAGGGGTTCTACCCAGGCATAGGATAAAGATCCGAAACCTCCGCTGGGTTTTGGATTAAGCAGAACATTTCCACCAATGCAAACACCGGGGTTAAGGCTGTCGGGGTTAAGGGTAAGCCCCTCCCAGACAAGTCCGTTGGTTGCATTGTACGGAAGTATGACTCCGTTGGGGTTGGCAAATTCAGAAGCTGTGCCCATGGTCAAAGTTGCATTCAGCTTCTTATGCATGAATTTCAGCTCAAAGAGGGATCCATCCGGAATGGTAATTCCGGCAACATCGATCCAGCTGATGCCAACGATCCCGTTTTGGTGGTGAACCAGCGGGATGTTCCCGCCAAATCCGGCATGCCACGAGAGTGCACGACCCCACGCCAGCCTCGTGGTATCAAACTGAATGTATAGGGTAATTGCTCCGATACCCGAGAAGTTGGTTACCGAAACAGGCACCACCACACTGTCGTTCCTGTACGCTTTTACAGTATCAATCTTCAGGGTGATCGTCTGTGCAAAGCCTGTGGCTGAACACCACAACACAGCGGCAAGCAGTATTGCCTTTTGCAGAAATCTTACCTTGGAAGTATTCATTGTAGTTGACTTTTTTCTGTTAGAGTTATGTATTTTCAGTTCCGGTTACCGTATGATTACCATGGTGTTCTGTGCCCGGAAACTGCCTGTTTGGGTTTCGAGGGTGATCCGGTACTGGTACATCCCGGCCGGCAACCCGGCTGCATTTACCTCGAGGGTATGGTCACCCGATTCCTCAGTTGCCTCCCTCAGTGTACCAAGATTCCTTCCCAAAGCATCAAACAGCTCTGCTTTTACCTTTCCTGACTCTGGCAGAGTATACCTGATTATTGTTTTGTCTCTGAATGGATTGGGTTGATTTTCCGCTATAAATTCCCCGTTTCCTGCTTCCGATATTCGAAGGGCAGGAGCAGTGAGTATCACCGGATCAAGCACCTCAGCTCGCAGATCCGCAATTTCACTCTCAACAGAGGCTTTTAACCGGAAAGGAGTGTTCAGAAAGTTGCCTGGCATCTCAAATACAATAGTCAGAAGTTCTTCTCCGCTTCTGAGTATATATCCCTTTTCATCGCTCCATCCGATTTTCAGCTGATTGCCTGTTTTGTGGTACATCAGCCCCGGTAAGTCTGACGTAACAGTTACATGAGTCAGCCCTTCGGGAAGATCGGCAAACAGGGTTACAGCTCCGATATGAAGGTCTGTGGTTACTCTTACAGGTATCTCTGCTACTCCATTCCTCAATGCTGTATAGCCTTCCTGTTGTATCTCAACTGTCGGAATCTGCCTCAGGGTTGGTGGTACATACGAACCGTTCACATCACCAATCGCAAGTACCTGGAGGTTCTTCACCACATTGCCTGAAGTGATGGCAAAGACAGGTGTCTCAGAAACCCAGTCACCCTTGGCAAATGAATTATCAAGAGCAAGGGTTCTGCGCAGTATCAGCAGGGCATCAGTACTCGAAAAAGTAGCGGAGTTGTTTACATCAGCCCCCTGCAGCCTGAGCCCGGTAAGTGGATTGAGATTGATTACATGGCGCTGAACAATCAGTGCGTCGGTCGAGTTTACTCCGCCCCAGGGTTTACTTACAGTTGCAGCCATACTGTACTGTCCGGGAGGATACAGACTGAACAGAAATGCCCCTGCGTTGTCGGTAAGACATGAGTCGAGCACAATTCCGCTCTGGTTCTTCAGATAAATCCAGGTATTTCCTATGGGAGTGTAGGCAGCATTGTTGTACGACAGAGTCCCGAGCACATTATACCTTGGTACTACTGTAACCTTTACAGTGTCAAAGCCTGTACACCCATTTGATCCGGTTACATACAGCACGTATGGAGTGGTTTGAACAGGATTTGCAACAGGATTGAAAATCGTTGGATCGCTCAGATAATTGTTGGGAGACCACTGGATTGAGTAGGGAGTGGTTCCACCGGTTGCATTACCGTTCAGCATAGTTGACAAGCCTTCAAAAATAAAGGTATCAGGACCTGCGTTCACTTGTGGCAGCGGAGCCAGAGCCAGGTTGAATGCATCGGTGGAGACACAGCCGATTCCATTATCGACATGCAATGTGTAAAATCCAGCATTAGACTGATTTACCTGACTCAAACGCAACTCGGGTTTGTGTAAAACAAAACTTCCCGGGCCTGTCCATGTATACATTCCCTGATCAATGAGGCCGCCAATTTTAATATTGGGGCGTTGATAACTGGTTGTGACATTGCTTGTAAGTCCGCATCCGTTCAACCCCGTAGTATAGGTACTTGCCTTGCGTTGTGCTACAAAACTGGTTGATGAATATTGAACACTGTAATTGTAATTGTACGCAAAATTGGAAAAGCAGATTTCAATCACCAGATTATCCATACCATCGTAGAAGTAAGGAACATCCAGGGTGAAAGTATTCCATCCCATCGTCAGGTTTTGCAGTGGTACATGATATACCTGCGTAAGTCCGGTCTGGAATCCCTGGTTTAAAGCGGATGCCTGTGTTGTTCCCATGGAAATAGTGAAATTTGTCATGGCAGGATCTCCGATTGAATATACATTAAAGGATAAGGTCTGGATGAGGCCTCTCGGGAAATCACTGCTTGCCATTTCGCTATTCCGATACAGCAACTGGGTTCTGGCTGCGGTATATCCTGTTGTAAAAGGAGTTATACTATTGCTGCCCGATGCATAATTTTGATAACCAATCTGTTTCTCTGCATTTATCTGTAATGTGCCTGCAGTATTCCCGGCACGTATAAAGTCAGATCCTGTGCATACTGCGGTATCAGCACCTGAATCAATCACGGGCAGAGAGTAGAATTGGATTTGTACTGTATCCGAAGATGAACAGTTGTTGGCATCCACAACGGTTATATGATAGGTACCAGAAGCGTTGACAGATCTCACCGAGTCAGTTGAATTATTATCCCACAGATAAGAGGAATAAATCCCTCCGGCATTCAGAACCACATTCTGGCCGCCACATAATTGCTGGTCGGGTCCGAGATAAACCGGAACCACCAGATTTGGATTCTGCAGTGTGCAGGTAATCTGCAGTGCTGGATTCAGCGGATCATTACTCTGAATGGTGTAAGTGGCGAGATGAGTGCCAAGCATCATACCAGTCTTATTGAAAAGGAGTTGCACCTGTAACGAATCGCCCACTTGAACTGTGCCGGCATTTGGTATCACGGTAAGCCAGGTTGCAGGATTGTAGGTGAAATTATATACCAGAGGCGCCTGTCCCATATTTTTAATGGTAAGGATTTTCGTTTCCGTTAGTTCACATGCGAGATTGGAAGTAAAGGTGGTTTGACTTAACTGGATGGCAGAGGCTGGTAACGCAACAGCATAGGTTGAAACAGTAGCTGTTCCGATGTTTGATGTCAACAGCAGCGTCCCCTGATAGGTTCCAGCCACAGCAGCATTGAAGGTAACGGAAAGGGTTACCGTGGTGTGGGGCATAACATTGAAGCTAGTTAACTGGGGCACTATCAGGGATTCGGATGATTGCACATCCGTAATTTTCAGTGTATCGCATCCGGTATTCTCGATGATCAGATTTCTTACATTGCTGGTTCCTGTAAGAATGCTGTTGAAGTCCAGGGATGATTGTACCCACCAGGCGGCGGTTCCGTTTACCGTAAGGGTACAGGGAACTGAAATATTCGGATTGGTAGGATCATTAGATCCTACTACCAGATTGTACATATGCGTACCTACAGGCATGTGGGTTGAATGGAACATCAAATCGATCAGGGTTGAATCGCCGGGTTGCACGGTGTCTGTTATGGATGACAGGTTGATCCAGTAATTTCCGGCAATCTTAAGTCGCACTTTGTGGAAACTGTTCAGGCCATTCCAGTGGTCAACGGTGGCTGCATTCTGAATCGTTACATCCAGTTTGCCATCTGCCAGCCAGGTTACCAACTGATTCCCGCCAAAACCAAAGATATCGGTAAACGGAGTTCCGGATGACACATTGCCATCGTTAATCTGGCCCATATTTACCCCTTCAACAATCAGTTCTGCATATTCATTCAGCATGTCGAAATCACCGCTCAGGGTAAGTTCCAGAACCAGTGAATCGATATTCGCGGGTATACCGGTAAAACTATGCTGTGTAGAGGCTCCGTTGCTGTTGAAAGGTATGTTGCTGGTCTGGTCAACATCGGTACCGAACAAGCCAAGCATCCGATAGATTGCATTACCTGAGCCTTCATTTTTAATCTTTAGTTGTTGCACCAAAGTATCTGCACAATTATTCAGGGTTACATTGAAGGAGGCAGGGGTAACCTGCAGGTAAGGCGGATTAACGCTAATACCAATCAGGCAGACCTGGGTTGTCCCCAATCCTGAATTGATGTTCAGGTTATTGTTGAACGTGCCGAGTGTGGATGGATTGAAGGTAACGATCACCATTTGGGAGTCACCGGCTGCAATCTGGAATGGACCTGCAGGTGAAGCGGTGAACTGGGCACCAGGACTGCCAACTGAAGTCACTGAAAGGCTGGCACAACCGGTATTGTAAATCATCAAAGCCTTCTGGTCTGTTCCGTTTTGCACCACCGTGTCAAAGGTCAGACAGCTTACAGAAGTGGCAATCTGCGCTGTACCGTTCACCGTAAGGGTGCATGGTACGAGGATCTGAGGGCTTACCGGATCATTACTGTAAACAATGATGTTCGAATTGTAGATTCCATTGGGTATCCCTGTTGAATTGAATTTCACTGAAACATTGGTGTTGCTGATGCCGAACAGGGTGTCAGCAACGTAGTCGAAGCTTAGCCAGGAAGGACTTTTCCCGATATTTGACAGGGCATAGTCGAAGGCTTTGTGCATCATCGAAGAAATGTTGTAGGAGGGATTCAGAGAGTGATATTCCCATAACATACCAGTGGCAATAACCAGTCCGCTGCCTACCTCATACTCAGCTGTGGTAGGTACGTTTGAGATATTGGTTCTGGTAATAATCCGTGAATTCACAGGCAGGTTCGAAAGGTAACAGACATTTGCATTGCTACCCTGTAGTGGGTTGGTAAGTCCCTGAACAATAGGGTGATTGCTAAGAGCGATCAGGTTTTGGCTTTCACTGTTGCCGTAAACAATCGAAGCGTTCCCTGCCAGTGAAACACTGGTGGCGCCATAATTACCCAGCATATACAGCATGATTCCTCCGCTATTGACAAAAGTGCTGAATTTTGCCACCTGAGCCGAAAGGGTATTGTAATATCCTGATGGTTGATCTCCGAATGTGATAATTATATCGTACAATCCAAAGTTGGTAGCGGCAATCTGGCTGCTGGTAATCACCTGGGGTATAACCCCGAAATTCGAGGCAAGGTATTGTTCAATATTCACTCCCCACGGGTTATTGTCTTTGATTAAAAGTACTGTACTGTCGCCAGACAACCCCCTTCCGCCGTATACCTGGTAGGTCAGGTTTCCGGTTCCAAGGTTCTGAACCTGCAGAATGTCGGTAATGGTATCGTTGCAGGCGTTTATGGTTTTGTTGAACTGCGGCGGCGATACTCCCAGAATGGAGGCATCCACTCCCTGGCCAGTAAGGCAAACCATTTGGGTTCCCGTAGCGGTAACCAGGTAAATGTTGTCGGTTAATGAACCAACCGCTGTGGGAGCAAAGGTTACTACCAGTGCAAACTGCTGACCCGGGAGCAGAGAAGCGTAGGATGCACTCAGGCTGAATTGGGATAATCCGGTATATATAGAGCTGATAACCAGATTACTGCATCCATTATTCGTTACATACAGTGTGTCTTGCTTGTTGCCATACTGCATTACACTGCCAAAATGGAGGCATGGTTCAGAAAGAGCCAGGCCGGCCGGTCCATTAACGGTCAGGGTACAGGGAACATTGATGATCTGGTTTACCGGATCATTGGAAACAATTCTTAGGCTCGAATAGTAGGTTCCGTTGTTCAGACCAGCCGTTTTAAGAATTACATCCACAACCGAAGAGTCACCGGTAACAACCGTATCTGCTGTCTTATTTACCGTAATCCATGGAATTCCATCGATAATTACCTGCACTTTATGCATGCTTACCAGCCCCGACCAGTGGTCTACGTTACTGCTGTTTACCATGCTGATATTCAGAATACCATCTGCAAGCCAGTTTTGAAGCTGTATGCCTGTGAAAGTGTATGGTATAATGATATTGGTTCCGTTGCCGGGGTTGTTATCGGGAATGATGCCAATGTTGCTCCCTTCAATTACCAGAGAACAGTATTCGCTTCCATCGTCAAAATCGCCGTTGATGGTGACAATCACTCTCATGGTGTCGCTGGTTACAGGAACATTGGTGAAGGAGTGTTGGGTAGTGGCACCCGAAACAGAATAATAGGCTGTGGATGTTTGATCAACGGATACCCCGAACAGATTGGTAAGCTCATACTTGAGATCACCGATTCCGGTATTGAATATTTTCAGGGGCAGCACAACGGAATCATTGCAGGTGTTGAAGGTGTGATTAAAGGACGATGGCGTAAAACTGATGATCGGAGCGTCGATACCTACCCCTGTTATACAGTAAGTGTGAATACCGACGTTGGAAGTAAACGCCAATGTATCATCGAAAACCTGGGCTGCATTTGGATTAAAGTTCACAGCCAGCACAGCTGAGTCGTAAGGAAGTATTGTGAAGGAGGTTGCGGACAGGGTATAGACCGGAAGGTTTTTGGATATGTTGGAAATCAGAAGGGTATCACATCCTGTGTTGTAGATTTTCAGTGTATCGCTTGCTGAAAAACCCTGGATGATGGTGTCGAATTCAAGACAACCCTGCTGAGCGAACTGGAGTCCGGCTGAGCCAATTACGTTCAGGGTACACATCACACTGTCGGATGGAGTAACGGGATCGTTGGAGGTGATGAAAATCTTTCCCTGATAGGTTCCGCTGTTTAACCCCAAAGCGTTGACTTTTACGTTGAGGGTGCTGGATCCCTGGGGAACAGTTGTACCTGAATTCGGGGATGCTGTGAGCCATTGTGCTTTCATGCCTCCATACCTCACCACCTGGATGATCATATTGGATACAATGCTGTTGTAGGTTGGTGCATCATTGTAATCCCAGTTGAAAATGATGATTTTTCCGTTTCCGTAGGGTTTTTCAACAATGGCAGGATTATTCGGGTAGGAGTAGTGGTTAGCCCTCACAATAACCTGAGCCTGAGGATCATTCAGATTTCTGAGATCACGCATATAGTCTACCGGATTGGAACCGTAAGGCATTCCTGCCCAGTTGATATTCTGTGCGAGATAATGGTTTGGAATCATTACGGTAGCGCCATAGGTTCCGCTGGTGCCATTGTTGGGAACACTTCCGGTTATGGCACCCCATTGAAAAGGATAGTAATTACTGGACCATTCTCCAATCCAGGTTCCACCGTTCTGAATATAGGTCAGCACATCTGCCTGGTTGATATTGGAACCCCTGATATTCATTACCACATCATACTGCGAAATGGTAGCGTATGCCATGGTGCTGATATTGAATGCCTGAATGTCTGTAGTTGTATTCAGCAGGTTGGTAATGGAGGTAGAGTTGTAAACCCCCACTTTCAAACCTGAAGTGCTTCCGATCCCGGCATAACTTCCGGTGATTTGTCCAATGGCCCAGTTGAGATTAACCTGTCCCTGATTCTGGATCTGAACAGGAACGATTACTGAGTCGTTGCAGCTGAGAATATCGACTGTAAGAGAATTCTGACTCAGAGCAATGTCGGGTGCGGGAAGTCCTAAGCCCTCCATACAGAGCTGGTGCATGCCTTCGTTGCTGATCATCGTAATGGTATCCAGCAGGATACCGGTCGTTTGCGGATGGAAGGTTGCCGTTACCTGCAAGTTGCTGAATGGTAATATCTGAAGAGAAGCAGGAGATACCGAGTACTGCGCTGTTGAGGTCGTCAGGGAGGTCACTTCGAGGGTGTCACAACCCAGATTATCAATTGTAAAGGTTTTTTGGAATGATGCGCCAACCATCAGTGAATCAAACTGCAGGCATGAAACCGATGCAAGCTGCAGATCGGGAAGGCCGGTGAGTATCATCTCAAAGGGTAGCTCGATTAACGAATTTACAGGATCGTTGGAATAGAATTGAAGGTGCCCTGAATAGGTTCCTGCAGCCAGATTTGATGAGATGAAAGAAACTGTAATTTGTTCTTGCGAAAGAGGTGCAATGGTATCGGTATCAGGCGATACCAGAATAACTTGGGTATAGTTTGTTGGTGGGATTGCATGCCATGTTAATGGAGCATTCCCATTATTGAACAGGGTAAGCAGCACATTAACCGTATCGTTGCAACCACTTACCACCGTGGCTACCGTATCGGAACCAAAGGCAATAACCGGCGGACTGAGGCTTACTCCATTCAGGCATACCGACTGGTTCCCGTCGTTGGTAACGAGTTGCAGAGAATCAGAATAGGTCTTCAGGAGCTCGGGATAAAAGGAAACCTGCAGTCCCAGGGAGTCAAACGGGGCAATTACTGCCTGGGTAAAGGCAACATCGAAAGCTGTATCACTGGGGATAATGTTGGTAATTTCCAGTTCATCACAACCGGTATTGTAAATCATCAGGATTTCAGTTGTGAAACCATACTGAAAGATTGAGTCGAATGTAATGCACGAAGCACTCTGGAAATCGGGTTCACCGTCCAGTGTCATGGTTACCGGAATCTTAATGAATGGATAACCAGGATGATTGAAAGCCAGGGGTATACTGGAATGATAGATTCCCTCCGGCATGCCGGCTCCTGAGAATTGCACCGGAATCACCACTGAGTCACCCACGGGAATAAAATTGTTGATGGCAATCATGCTAAGCCAGGGAGCCGGTTTGGTAAAGGCTCTGATACGGTGCATTCGGGTACCCGTCCATGGTGAAACCGAAGGGCTGTTTCCGATTCTGATTTTCAATTCCCCGTCCATCAGCCAATTGGTAAGCTGAGTTCCACCTAAACTGTACAAAACAGTGATGTTTTGTCCGTTGCCAATATTGCCGTCGGGGATAATACCCAGATTCACCCCTTCAATTAACAGGGAGGCGTAAGCGGCTGAAGAACTGTAAGTTCCATTTATCGTGATCTCAAGATAGAGAGAATCAACTGAAGATGGGATGGTGGTAAAGATGTGGTTGGTAGTATCAGGATACGTAGAAGCATTGTAATATTGTGTGGAGGTGGTATCTACCAGATGAGGACCACCGAATACCGTATATTGTAAGGGTGCAGTGCCGATGTTTTTGATGCGGATATTTCTGGTGTCTGTACTGTTGCATCCTGTTAGTGACACCAGGATGTCATCAGGAATTACATCGGGTTTTCCAAGGGGTGGAATATTGCTGACATTAACCACTACCGGAATGCGGCCACTACCGCAACCTATGGAAGAACAAGCCATCTTCATTACCGGCCTTACAGAATAGGTGGTGCCGCTGGTATAGTTGCAAACCCCTGAAGCATCATTATGGGTATTGATCGTGGATACGAATCCCGGCTGAGCCAGAGATACATACCCATGGGTTGTATAACTTCCATTATTAAAACATACTTCAACTACAAGATTACTGGTGCCATCCCACACAAACGGGGTTTGAAACGTATGCACATTCCACCCGACAACGTGAGTGTATACTGGATTTGAGTAAACCTCGGTAAGGCCAGGGATGAAATTCGAGTTCATTGCACTCAGGCTTGTTTGCCCCATTTTTATGCTGAAATTTTGCAGAGGCAGGCTTCCTGCTGAGATCACGTTAAATGCAACAGAGTTGATGTTTCCCGGTAATATGTTTGCAGCAGTTAGCTCAGAGGCGAGAATTAAATATTGCTCTTTATTTCCATAATAATAATGTCCGTAGGGATTAGGATAGCTGTTGGTTGTTCCCTGGGTGGTTGCAGGCCCGATGATGAAGTCCTGACCTGAATTACCGTAAAAAGTTTCGGCATAATATATAGTGGTATCATACAACAATGGGGTTTGGTAAACCGTACCGGTAGCAATTTTTGGATTTGTCGGGCTATCGTACCATTCAGTATGCAGCAAGGTATTGGCATCCAGTACAGTACTGGTGCCAAAGGATATGGTAACCGGAGATACTACCGCCGGAGGGGGAGGTGTTGCCAGCGAGATCACTTGCCGGGTGGCTGTATCGTTGCCCGACAGATTATCGTCAAGGGCATCTACCCAGGCAGTAATGGTGTAAACTGTATCGCTGTTTGTATTCAGGTTTAACAGAGTGTTGAAGGTATAAACAATGGTATCG
>CAZJZF010000019.1:0-13968 GCA_964550385.1 uncultured Lentimicrobiaceae bacterium
TGAGGAGGGTGGTATGTGTGCCATCGAACACCGAGATGGTATCGGGCAGACCCAGAATGTTTTGCAAGGTATCGTTGAGGTAGGAAATTTCTGCGATCAGGTCGTCTGAAGGATCGGCTGTATCACCCAGATTTTGGTACTCCCTGATGTTGCCATAGGTAAAATGGTCATAGGTTTTACGGGTATGTATCTGATACTGGGCTTGTCCTTCGTAAAAATAGCGGTCTTCGGCAGCGATGGCCGGGTAATAGGGTCCAAAGCACTGTTCGTTCTGCGGATCCACCACCTCACCGCTGTCGATGGTTTTCTTTTTGTAGGTGTAATAGGTTTCCACCATTTTATGTTGCAGGCTGTCGAGGGTTGTTTCGCTGTATTTCAGCCCTTTGAACAGGAAATCGCGGTTATGGTACCCTTCCACCACATAGCGGGCCGGACCTGCTACGGGGTAGGTTTGGTACTGGGTGGTAATCACGGTATCGAAGCCAAAGAATTCACGGTCGTAGCGATGGTAAAAGCCATTTTTGTACTCGTAGGCTGTAAGCATGGTATCGGCGCCGGCATCAACGGGCAGGTTGTGCGCAACCAGCACTTCGCTCATCACCCATTTACGCTGGGGCATATCGGTGCTGCTGGTAAGCAGGTCGTAGCTGATTTCGTAGGAGCTGAGGGCAGGAGTGGTAACGGTTTTCAGTGTATTGATTCGCCCCAGGGTGGAGTACTTCACCTTTAGGCTGTCGCCATTCCAATAGATGATATCGGGGTAGCCGTCGTTGTTAACGTCTGTAAAAACCCTTTTCTCATTGGAGAAAGATTCCGAAAAAGAACCATCCAAAGAACCTGTAAGTTTAAATCCAGGCATAGGAGGAAAACCACCCGTACCCGATCCATTAATGTTAAAGCTAAATGTCTGGTTTCTGTTGGTGCTTGTATCCGATCCCCAGGTAATCTTATTATCATATCCGTGGCCGTTATTCAAGAAAACATACAACGAATCGTTTCTTCTGTTTTCAACAATATCAACAAGACCGTCACCATTCATGTCAGAGGCAAAGATCACCTGTTTATTGAAACTTCCAGATTCACCAAGTCCCGCCTGCCAACTGTCGAATATTTTATTAAGCTCTGTCTGTCCGACACCTATAGGGATAGCAGCATTCCAACTATTGCTTTCAGAAAAATCAGCAAGGGCGATCTCATAGTGTGTTGGATCAAAGGAATACCCCAGATTGAGATAGACGTAGCATTTATGTAAAGATCCATTTTGGTATATTTTATCAGGTAATCCATCGCCGTTCACATCAAGATAGGTGACTGATCCTTCTGATTTACTAAAACCAACACTTCCTGTAATTGTTCCATTCAAAGCACATCTTTGCTTTGTACCTGTACCGCTCTTGCTCTCACCATCAGCAAGAGGGTAGCTGATGCCCAGATTAACACCCACTGAACGGTTGCTTGCCTCGAAAATTTGTAAGTTTTGTATCTCAACGGCTGGACTGTCAAGCCCCCCATAGGGCAGGGTATATTGGAGTTGTTCATCCTGAAGGATATCTGGAAAACGATCGCCATTCATATCCCGGAAATCCGACAATGTCCTGGTATTACCTGTTGAACCTGAAATACCTCCTACTAGATAGTTGATATTTCCGCTGAAAGTGTTTTGGACAGTTTTCTTTACAATTGCCTTTTTGTTTAAATTGTTGATTTTAAGCGTTGTGTCATTCCTGCTTTCAGCATACATAAGTGAATAAATGAGTTCAGAGTTACTCATCATGGATGGACCTACCATTGTATTTTTAGCAAATCCTCTGTACACCAATGAATCCATGTCTGCTAACATCGGTGAGAATGGATGCTCTAATGGATTGGTAACTCCATAGTAATTTAATCTTCCTGCCACAGCATTGAATGTACTTTCCATATCCATTGTGTCCATCAGATTGGTCAATCCGGCAGAATCAAGAGCATTGAGCAGTGAACTGCCGCCAGGCAATGGCAAATATAGATACTGCTCAAGTATAGGTTGGCCAGGAGCTGTAAAATAGGTGAACTGTCCCCAACCCCGGTACAGGTTGCCGAATTTCCATAGCGAGTCGGGGGTGGGTACAAAAAAGCCGGCATTATATGTGTTCCCTCCTTCTTCAACCCATGCAGAATCGATATAGTCAGCCCAAGATGGGTCTTTGCCATAAAACTCAAAAAACACCTCATTATAGTTGGTTAAATCAAGGTCAATATCGGCACCAGATGGAAATTGCCCATTGGTTAGTAAATAGGCTTCCTTTCCGATTACTTTATTGTCTGCTTTCACAACAAGGGTTACCGAGTCATTTACATTTTGCCCCATGTTGCCTATATAACCCAATGCAGGATAAAGAGTCACATTGCCATAATTCACAGATTGTGCAATTGCCGGCAAAACCGTATTTTGCCACATCGAGAACAACAGTTGTGGCTTGTAATTTATGGTTTGATATGATTTAGCGGTATCTACATCAAAACTATTGGCCCAGAGATACTTATATTGAATGTCGCTTTCGATTTTTGTGTAATCAATGATACTGTTAGTAACGGCAAAAACATTAAGTTCCTCAGATTCAGACAGATTATTGATTACTGTATCAACTACAATTGACTCGTAAGTATCATCAGGGACGATGTGCTCCCAGATTACGGTATTTCCCTGTTTGATCTGGTACCAAACCGTATCAGATAGATTATTATGCTCAATATTGATTTTTACCTGAACATTCCCTGAGTCTGGAGCCTGAAACCTATAATTTGAATTAAGCAGGAAGTCGTTTTCTGAATTGAAATAATAGGTCGTTAATCCATTAGCATCATATGTATTGTCAGGATCCATATCAGGATAGGTAATATTGGGCTTCCATGTTACATCATCGAAAGCCCTGTTATCTCTGGAGTGCAATCGGAAATAGAATCTGTCGCCTTTGTTTACAAAAGTGTCAATAACATCGGTGTTTTGCACAGCAAAATAGTTCCCCAGAATGGTATCCCTTAATAATTCATTTTGGTTCAGTTGGATACTATATTCAACTCCATCAGGCACATCCCAGGGATCCATAAGAGAAATGCTATCCAACTGCAGCTGGATTGGCGCATAGATTTGTACGTTTCCGGTGTACGGGGCAACCCACATTCTTACAGACTCCCAGGCAGGAATGGGTATATCGTTTTCGGGGGCCGGATTTGGCGATGGATATACTTTACCAGTGTAGATAATATAATCGCAGGGAGCTGTTGAAACATAAACCGTATCTCCTTCAGGCTTTTTGTAATTGATATTCCCATTGGAGTATAGCTGAGCAAAATATACCTCTTCATTTTTCACAAAGTCAACCAGGCCATCTCCGTTCACATCGGTAAAGAAGTCCTTAATTTTTGTACTGTTTCGTATATAGCTAAATGAAGCACCAAGCCCATATACGCCATTGATACCCAATTCCAAGGAATGTGAGAGATCTTTGCCTGCCGAACCGGGCAAGTACAAAATCTGGGTGTAGTTTGAAAATTTCGGCTTATCTCCGTCCCAAACAAGAGGTCGGTATTCATATTGGCCATTGTTTTTTTCAATCCTGTCGGGCAGACCATCACCATTCACATCCATAAACGCCACAACCGTTTTTGATTGTCCAAAGGTATAGTTGCCATTTACACCAATGGATGTTGAACGTTCCCAAACTTTGGGTCCAAGCCCAAAATTTACTCCACCTCCGATGGATGTGCTCCAATCCCGTGTAGAGGAAATGGTGCTTTGATTGCTCATTGGCTTCAGTTCCATTTCAGGATTTGATTTTAGATTTTCATCTGGCGGATGAAATGTTTCCGGAAGTGTGAATCCAGGGGAATCCTCATGATAATAGTCAAAGCGGTGCACCCTTAAACCGGATATGTTATGCACTTTTTGCGAAACCCAATAATTACTATCACAATCCCGAAATAGCTCTCCGGAATTTTCAATATCCCATCCGCTGCCTGTGTATTCCAATATGGCACAAAGCAATGATTTTTCGTATGATCCCTGCTTATACAACAATTTGTAGGAACGGATAGTATCGTTCAGGTATAATACCCGAATTGAATCCAGAAGATAGGCGCTTACCTCCTTGAATCCGTTGCGGGCGCTGATGGATATATCAGCCCGATCAACTTTACCCAAGATAAATTCTACTTTGTATACCCCGGTATCCTGACCATTGCCGGTATAGGTAACGTATGCGGGATAGATCTGTTTGCCACCATTGGCCAGTGATGAACTGTTGGTGATGATATTTTGGTTGTAATAATACCTTACATAGTTGCCAAATAGGTCTTCAACTTCGGTAAGGAGCCATTGGGCAATATTTCCGTTGTTATCGGAGAGCACACTGTCAGATGAAATATTTCCAACGGTGTATTTGCCGTATCTGTACATCGTACCGCTGCGGTCAGTAACTTCAAACCAGTAATTGTTGGGCAGGGTGCCATGGCGTACAATGCGGCTGAAAGCCCCTTCAACCCGTGGTTTCAGGGTGTCGGCGCCATCGGTGGATCTGGGTTTCAGTGTGCTTTTGTGTACCATCGGAAGCAGCTGCTCGCCATTGAGCAGGTAGGATTCTGTTTCAAGAGTGTCGTTATACCGTGGTACACCCCAACGGGTTTCTACATTCACAGAGGGTAGCTTTAGATCCCAGCCAACCCCCAGCCAGCCATTACCTCCTTCGCTGCTGTAGGTAATGGCAATACCGGGTTGAAGACCCTGCCTTCCTGCCGGAATTTCGATGGGGAATTGCAGCCCAGCAGTGCCCTGATTGTTGGCAGAAGGGGGTGCCATAATGTTATAACCATCGAAAGGATTGGCAAATTTGATATCCTTGATGGTAGTTGGGGTATAGGCATTTGTCTGTGGAGCTTCGGGCGATTGGATGATGGCGTTGATGAAGTCGGTGAAGTGGGTGGTGGAGGAGACCACTACGCCCATGGCGGGGTCGATGGTGTCGGTGGGCACTGCCAGCCACTGTTTCTGGGTTTCGTGGTAGTAAAATGTACGTATGTCGGAAGGGCGATACCCGACCGGTATTTTCAGGGTGTCGAAAGGGATGCAGATCTTCAGGGGTTCGGCAAACTGCGGGGTGTGGGGCAGCAGCCGGTATCCGTGGTAAGCGCCGGTAACATTGATAAGCCAGGGAGCCAGGGGTGGCAGGTCGGCCTGCGACAAGCCGCTCACACTCAGCGTGGTGCCTGCAGTAACCGCCGCGGGACCTCCCGCCAGCACAAACCGCCCCAGGAGCAGGTTTACCGGTGCAAGACCGGTAGCCTCGGTTTCGGCATAGCCGGCCAATTCGCCAGTCGCCGGAGCATCTAGCCACACATGGTACCATGGCGCAGGTGCAGCCGAAGCCACAGTTGTGGTACCCGCAGCCGTTGTATTTTGCACTCCGGGCATCATGGCAACAAGCGACTGTGCAGGAACCGAGGGTGCGTTCCATCCCCTGCTAGTGAAATCACTGGAAAAACTTCCTGTACCCTGATATGCGGGTGTAGGAGAAGGACCTCCCGCCATCAAATACATCAATGCACCTATTACCGAAAAAACTACCAGAATCTGTAAGACTATGTTTTTCATAATTTCAATTTTTATTGAGAAAGTTGAGCGCTTTGCTGTTGAGAATGTTGAGAAAGTTTAGTATATGGGTGTTGAGAATTACTAGAAGCTTAAATTCTCAACCTCCTCAACCCCCGCTACGTTTAATAAACCAACAACCTGTATCCCACTGCTTTGCCCAGGTAGTATACAGTTACCAGATAAACCCCTTTTAGTTGCAGAGACCCTTCGATGGTGTAGCGGTCACTGCCGCTGAGGGGGTATTCGGCAATCTGTTTTCCTGCGGGGTCTGCTAGAGTTACCAGGGCATCGGCCGCTTCTGGTAGCTCAATCACCAGGTGGTAATGGTTGGGGGTAGGATTGGGGTAAAGCCTGCATTGAATAGGACATTCGTTTGCTGCTGCGAGTTTCTCGGTCGATAAATCGTTGCCGGGTGTGAGCGTAATATTGGTTTTTTTGGCTGCCGACTGCTGGGGTTGCCATAGGAACCTAAAGGTGAAGTCATCACTTCCTGAAAGGTCGGTATCCCAGAGGATGGTGTTGAAATATACGTTTCCGGATGCGTCAACGCTGTCGGGGTAATAGAGTTCCACGCTGTCGGGGTGGAAGATGCCGCGGGCCTGACGATCGATCACTAGTGCAGTTTCCGGCAGGGTGTCGGCAGGTTGTGGGCGATACACCACCTGTGTTGCCATGGCTGAGACGCCATATCCGGTGGCACGCATCATCCAGGCGCGCTGCATGCGGCCGGGGATGGAGGGTGTTGCACCTGGCAGGGTATCGGGGATGGCTGGGCTTGTGACCTGGTCATTGTGACCCCATACGAGGTAGCAGCCCTGTGGCATTGTGGCCGTGTTCGATTCATGGGCAGAGTAAAGGGTGCCGGAGGCAATGGCCACATGGGCATCACCTCCATGGCCTGCCGACTGTTTCTGGCAGATGCCCAGCAGGGTGTCGGAGCCGATGCCCGCCACTTCATGATGGTATGCTGCATCGGTATCCCAGCTCCACAGGATGGAGTCGTTGCCGGCCATGTAAGGCATATCATACAGGGTAATGCCATAGCGCAGGGCTAGGGCTGTATGGATCTTCGCATTCGCATTGTTGGGTAGCCGTTTATCGAACAGGAGGAACTCGGCCAGCCTGCCTGAAAATCCGATGGTATCGTTGGCACCCAGCAGCAGGAAGCAGTTGGCGGAGTCGGCTTTACGGTTGAGCCACGACTGAAACAGGACATTGATCACCGGGGTGGTGGAGGTATTGGCGGCAAAGGGCACGACTTGCGAAAAGCTTTTGAGGTTTTGGGTAGTGAGTCCGGCACTCTGCACAGAATCGAGCCGGATGTTCCAGATACCTTGTTCAGTGGCAGTGTCAAGTGACCGGTATACTGTAATAAAGGTGTACTTGCCGTTGGGGTCGGGCAGGTAGGGTATCCGGAATCCGGGCTTTGAGAGGTCGAGCAGAAAAGCCGGGTTGTAGTTGAACAGCACGGTATCGGGGGGTACCGAATCGAGCAGTTGAGCATGGTGTCCATGGCCCGAGAGGTCGGTCCAGATACCTGGTGTGCTGCCGCATTCAGCGGCACGAAGCCAGATGGTGGGCTTCGTTTCCGTAACAAGAGATTGAGAAAATGCTGATGAGCCTATTGCCCAAAAAACCACAAAACATATTAGATATCGCATAGTATTTGATTTTTATATGCAAGTATATTCATTTATATATATTATCATAATTCACAATTAATGCCTATGGGTCTGAATATCCGCTTAATATAATATATATGCTATTCAATTATGTTGATAACAATAAAATATATCCAGAATAATGAGATCAAATATAATCTATGCCAATATGAAAAGCAAGTGAAAAATAAAATTTTTAGAATTTTATAACTAACTAAATATTAAAGGAATAAAGTGAACCTACTTCACAACCAAATAGGTTACCTTTAATTTTTGATCACAGTTTGTAAGTTCTTCAATAAAGCAATTTTTCTTCCATGTGGTAATCATCAGCGATCAATGCGCATTGCAAATAAAAGGTTGACAGAAAACCTGACCAATACAGCAAAGCCATAATACCCTGTAAATACAATGGATCAGACATATAAAAACACAAAGATCGGAGTAGGAAATGCACGTGGGACTGGAAAGTGCATTTAAAACATAGGGAAGAATGGTGGTGCAACCCTTGGTAATATTATGTAGCTTTTATACATGTATAACACCGCCAACCACTTACTTCCTTTTGCATACTTTTTTCAAAAGTATGTCCTCAGATGGAGCGCGACACTGCCCGACGGAGGGAAAGCAGTTGCTTTCTGGTTTTGGGGTGGATGCGAAAGGGCGGGAGATTCAAACCCAACAATGCTACCCCATCGAGATATCGTAGAACCGGGCGGCGTTGCTGCGGGGCAACAGGTGGGCGTAGAGCCCCCAGATGATGTAGTCGGCTGAATCTGAGGCATTGGTGGAGTGCATGGGCAGGTCTTCGAGCTTCTTCTTCTCGCTCTTCTTGTCTTTCTTCAGCCCCTCGCGGGAGATGATGACCGGAGCGAGCTGCATGCTCGATTTGAGCTCCCGGGCGTTGGCTTCGTTGAGCCGGAAGTAAGGGAACTGCGGATCCTTCTCTGCCAGGATGATCTGCCACAACAGCCGGCGGGCTTCGTGGGGCACGTTGCCCCAGCCCACACTCATCAGCTCCACCCGCCACCCCTGTTGCAACCCTTCGAGGTTGAGTTTGAACTGCTCTGCCAGGGTGCTCTTCTCGTTGCGGCGGGCATTGCCCGAGCGGTCGTAATAGAGCTTCAGCACCTTGTGGGCATGGGTGCTGTAATACAAGGCAAACCGCTCGGCGAGGTCTTTCAGGATGGCAGGATCCAGCGTGTAGATGAACTTCAGCAGGCGGATCTCCTTGCCAAAGGTCTGGGCAACGGAAAGGGAATTCATCTTGCCGAAGTCCAGCCCTCCTGTCAGGGGCTTGTTGCGGTCGCAGTCCTTATCCCCCCGCGAGTCAACAACGATGCGGTCCTTCAGGCTGAAGCCGTCGTAGTAGTTGTAGTCGTAGTTGGTGTAGAAGTGTTTGGCAGCCAGATTCGGGTAGAACATATCGTCCGTAGAGGTAGGTCGTATGTTCAGCGCCGACATCATAAAGTCTTTGAACCCCATCGACTGCAGCATGTTGTCCATATATTCGATGCCGTTCACATCCACGTTCACGAAGCTGCTGGCGGTGTCGAAAAACACCGACTTCATCCGCAGCTTATCCACCCTTTGCTTCCAGGTGTTCAGGGTGCTGTTCAGCCGGGAGCCCCGGGCAGCTTCAGGGAGCCGGAGCTGCTGCAGCTTGAGCTGCTCCAGGCGCAGTGCCGCATGTATGATCAGGTCTATCTGGGCGGCATCCATCTGCTCTTCCATCGAGAAGAGCCAGTCGCCATCCTCCAGCCTGGGCATGTCGGTGGTGAAGGTGATCCCCTGGAAGTGTGGCGAGGTGCCAAAATGCAGCCGCTCACCCCTGAGGGTGGGAAACAGTTCGGTCTTGAGTTTGTCGAAATCCAGGAACTTCACCTCATCGCCAAACAGGTGCTGCAGCGAGAGACCATTGGCGGTGCCGGGTCTGTCCTGACTGATGATGAAAAACACGGCACCGGTATGCCAGTAGATGGTGTGCTTGTATCGGTAGGTGCGGAACAGCGGATCGCTGAAGAACCCCGGGGGCTTCTGGTCCACCACAAAATGGTACCCCTCGCGGTAGCCAAGGTTCTCCCATCCCCGCACCAGCGAAGGGATGATCTTGGTGAGGGCGTTCACGTAGGTGTCGGATACCACGCCGAAAGATGCCCGGGGCATGTCGTATGCCCGCATCGAGGATCTGGGTGCCAGGATGCCCACGGTCTTGCCTGCCCCACGCCCCAATATCCCGTAGTAGCTCCAGGGATCCACCAACAGGGCGCGTTGCTGTGCCAGGTTGAAGTATTGCTTTTGGTATGCATCCATCACTGTTCAAAGTCGATGTCGGTGATGCCGGCATCTCTTGCCAGCCGTTTCTTGTGCAGGTTGTCCACCTCGTATTGGTTGATCCGTGCCAGCAGGTCCGATTTGGAGATGGGCTCGTAACCAAAGTCGCGGGCGTTGTTCGAGATCACAATGACCTTTTGTGCCAGCAACTCTTCGGGGATGGGTTCAAGCTTCCTTTTCAGCTCATCCACCTCCGATTCCAACAGCGATTTCTTCATCTCTTGGTAGGCGAAGATGGAGCTTTTGGCAGAGGAAGCGATGTTGAGCCTTGCCTCTGCTTCGGTCTTGTACACCCCTTTGAGAAAATGCTGGTTCACAGGGGTGCCTTCCATCTCTGCTTCGGCCACGAAGATGTGGGCAAGGTTGCCGGGGATCCCCAGGGCAACTGCGATCTTGCGGGGAGAAAAGCCGATGGAGGCGAATTTCTCCACCTCCTGCAACTGTTCGTCAGTTAATGCTATTCTTGATCCAGGCGCTCCGGAATTCATAGATCTGGGGGTTGTTAAGGAATACATACTGTTCGTGCCGGCTGTTCTCGCTGAAGTTGCCCGACCCTTCCACGATGAAATGGTCGCTGCCGCAGCGCATCAGGGTCACTTTGGAGTGGTTCCAGAGGTAAAGCACCTCCAGGTTATCGCGGCGGCTGGCTTCGCTGTTCACCAGGTCGTACACCAGCGGGAACCGGCTCTTGGCAACGTCGCTCAGGGTGAGGTGCATGGTAAGGATGGAACCCTCGTCCAACAATGCCAGCAGCTTGATGAAGATCTCGCGGGTGATGTTGTAGCTTGATATCACCAGCTCATCAATGGCAGGACGTTGCGACAGTACATAATGGATGAAGGAGAAGGCGTTGAAGGATTTCAGGGACCAGAGGAAATAGATCTGGGAAAAGCTCGGAAGCGATTCGGCTAGCTCTGTAAGGTTTTCAAGGGAGATGGCAGACAGCTCCGGCAGTGCGGACTTGAAAACCGATTGCTTGCCGGAACGCTCCGAAAGATGTTCATCCGAGTTTGAGCTATCCAGGTCATTGAAGGTGATCAGGCTCATAATCCCAGCAGCCTGTTGATTTCCTTTTCCTGCAACTCGTATTTCTGCAGCAGCAGCTCTTTCTTAGCCACCAGAGCAGCATTGTCGGGGTCTTCACGCAGGGCTTTCCGGGCTTTGGAGATGGCGCTGGGCAGGTTGTGTTTCTTCATGAAGAGCTCCTCGCGGGAGAGCTTCCGGAGTTGCTCCAGGGTTGCATCGAGTTTGAACCGGGGGTGCTTGCCCAGGACCACCCCATGCTCGTTGAAGTGGTTCAGTTCATCCCAGATCAGCTTGTTCTCGATGCGGGCGCGAATCTCCAGGGTGTTCCAGTGGAGCCGCTCCTCATCGGTGGTAGCGGCAAATTTCTTCTCCCGGGCTTCCTTTGCCCGGTTGTAGAGCGAGATGCGGTCCACCAACAGGATTTTCAGCTCATCGGGCAGGGTGGCGTAGTCGATCCTGGGGAACTCCTTCCGCAGGTACCCTTTCACGGAGAAGGGGATTGCCACTATGACTGCCGGCACTTCCGGGATCTGCAGATCTGCGGCAGGTTGCGGGAGAACCGCAACCTCTCCCGGAAGCAATGGCTTATCTTCCAGCAAGTCGAAGGTCTTTTGTAACTCATAGAGCAGGAGTTTACGGTTGTTCAGGAAATCACCCGAAGGAAACACCCGCATCTTCAGGCGGATATCAACGCCATACTTCTGGTACAGGGCAACTCCCAGGAAGTAATCCCGGGAGGGGTTGTTGAGCCACGATCTGAGGTCATCCATAGCAATTGCATTTTTGCGCCACAAAAATGCAGTTGCCTTTTAGAGGGGGAAAGGACAGAAAGAGTGAGCATCTATATTTATCAACAAACACTTGTCAAGGAATCTTTGTAAAAATTGTCATGATAGATTAGGTTGATTTGTTGTATGGCTATTTAT
Source organism: uncultured Lentimicrobiaceae bacterium (assembly GCA_964550385.1). GTDB lineage: Bacteria > Bacteroidota > Bacteroidia > Bacteroidales > SKPS01 > SKPS01. The sequence continues at coordinate 11,574 of CAZJZF010000019.1, forward strand.
TTTTTAATGAATTTGAATTAGTTTCAGTCTTAATCTGTTTGTAAGGAAGGAAAAAATTTGCCTTCTCTTAAAAATGATGAAATTAAAGTTAAAAATATGTCTGTATCAACAGAAGTATAAATTTTCGTTTTTTTCGAAAAATCAAACCCGACAAATTTAACTTTAAGTCCAGGATTTGCATATATTATAAATTCATATGGGTCACTTGATGATGAATGCATGCCTCTCCAACGATCACCCCATGAGATGAGCCCTTCATCAAATGCAATTTTAAGATTTGTTCTTAACTTTCCTTCTTTTTCAATGTCGCCGTTTGAATGTATGCGAAAAATGTCATTGTATGTAAAATAATTCTTTGCCAAAAATTCTGATGCATATCTAAGAATTCTAATGTCAAATGTATATTCCTTGATATAATTATACATAAGAACAAGTTGCTCTCTCTGCTTTCTGTCAATTTTATGATGAATAATCGAGTCACTATCGAACCAACTATACAACAGAAAATTGTTCAAAATACTATCATCTTTCCCATCTACATATTTAAGTGAGAATGTAATGAGATCATCTGTTTTCATTCCGTTCATATATTGAACTTGGCGGGTAAAATCAATATGAGCTATATCAGCATACTGGATAGGCTTATTTTTATATTTCAAGCAATCATGAAGAAAAGTAACTGGTTCTATAATAAGAGGTTGTTCTTGAGACGGAATAAAAAGATGGCTGGTCTTCTTTATTTTAATTTGTTCACGTCGTTCAGAAAGGAATTTCCTTGTTTTAGAAAATACATTCATGCCTGATGGCTTTTTATCTAACCATTCATTACAGTGCTTGCATTTAACTGCTTCATCTTGTATTTCTTCTGAACAATATGGGCATGTTTTCATGAGTCTTTGGTTTAATAAATTGATGGTATAATCACATTACTGACAACAAATATTGTAATTTATTTCGTAAAAACTACATATTTCAAAAAAAAGCCTACGTCTCCCGACGCAGGCTCTGAAATTATCCAAATAAACAGTGTTATGCTGGTGTTGCGGGGATTTTATCCTCGTGCAAGCTCTACAAAATCGTGCGCTCCCCTTACAAACAGCCGGATGAACATCCCCACATCGAGGGTCATGGTCACCCCGCCTGCCAGGGAGAAGAAGCCTCCATCCTGGATGGTGGAGGGGTTCACTGCGGATCCTCCGGAGAGGATCAGGGTGGAACCTACCACGGCATTCTGCAGATCGGTGATTTCGGTTGCCTGGGTGTTGGGGCTTGTCACAAATTTTCGCAGTACCTTTCGCTCATGAAAGAGCATGTAAAATCACTGTTGTTTGGCGTTGCCGTTGGTGATGCACTGGGCGTGCCGGTTGAGTTCAGGGACCGGGAATATTTGCGCAACCATCCGGTTACGGAAATGACCGGTTACGGCACCCATCACCAGCCGCCCGGAACCTGGTCTGATGACAGTTCTCTCACCTTTTGTCTGGCAGAGGCACTTACCCAGCCATTTGATTTGGAAGTGATCGGCAGAAACTTCATCAGATGGTACCGCGAGGGCTACTGGGCTGCCGGGGAACGGCATTTCGACATCGGGGGCGCTACCCACGAAGCGATTCACAGGCTCATCAGCGGAGTGCCGGCCGCCAGAGCCGGTGGCGATGATGATTCTGACAACGGCAATGGATCGCTGATGCGGATCGCTCCACTGGTGTTCCATATCGCTAATAAGCCTGTTAAAGAGCGTTTTGAGATCACCAGGCTTGTCTCATCCATCACCCATGCCCACATCCGTTCGGTCATCGCGTGTTACTATTACCTCGAGGTCTGCCTGGGCATCCTCAGAGGTCAGGATAAATTCGTTATCTATCAGCAACTTAAAGAGGATATGAACAGGTTGGCGCTCGATTACCCTTTGCCACCCTACGAAATCCGGCAGTTCGACCGGCTGCTGCAACACGATATCTTCAGCCTAGGTGAAGATGAGATCGAAAGCAGAGGCTATGTGGTTCATACACTGGAAGCCTCCATCTGGTGTCTGCTCACAACCGGAACCTACTCAGAAGCCGTCCTGAAAGCCGTGAACCTGGGCGGTGACACCGACACCACTGCAGCTGTAACGGGAGGACTGGCTGGATTGCTGTATGGTTATGATGCGATTCCGAAACATTGGATCCATCAGTTGGTGAAGAAGGAGGCTATCGCAGATCTGGCGGAGCGGCTTAACTGGCACGCGCCACATTGGTGAGTTTGATCTCAGTTTCTTTGGAGGTGGCTGAAGCCATGCTTGCCTCAGCAATGTTCTGCTTTCCGGAGCGGGCAGCCTGCACCATTTGACCGATGGTGCGGTCGTATTTGGGCAGAAACCTACGGGTGAAGTAAACGGTAGCATCATAAATGA
>CAZJZF010000020.1:0-13790 GCA_964550385.1 uncultured Lentimicrobiaceae bacterium
GTGGTGGGGTTGATTCCAGCGTTCTGGCACATCTGATGGTACAAGCGGGTGCAGATTGTGCTATTGCACATTGCAATTTCCAGCTGAGAGGACCTGAATCGGATCGCGATGAGGTTTTCACACGGGAGCTGGCAGCAAAACTCGGGATCGATGTATTTGTGAAAGATCTGAAGACCTATGAGCATGCCTTTCGCGAGGGGATATCTACCGAGATGGCAGCCCGTGACCTGCGGTATGCCTGGTTTGCTGAATTGCTCGAAAACAAAGATTTTCAATGGGTTGCTACCGGTCATCATGCCGATGACCAGATCGAAACCCTGATGCTCAACCTTGCCAGGGGCACAGGTATCAGTGGATTGCGGGGCATGCTGCCAAAAACCGGAAAAGTAATCAGACCCCTGTTACCATTTTTCAGGGAGGAAATCGTGGAATATGCACAAAGCCAGCAGATTGAATGGGTGGAAGACAGCACAAACCAGTCGCCCGACATCCGCAGAAATTTTATACGCCTTAAGATAATTCCCCAGTTTGAAGCCATCAACCCCAACTTCAGAAAAACCCTGTTAAGATCGATTTCCGATTTGCAGATTACCGAGAAGTTCTATAAGGAGATGGTCAGAAGAGGGCTCGAACCTCTGATAATCAAGGAGGCTGGTGCTGACCGAATCTCCATTCAGGGCCTGCAAAAACTGGAGCCATTATCCCTCTACCTGTTTGAACTGTTATCAGAATATGGATATAACCGTTCCACTATTGAAGACATCGCACAGGCACTATCAGGGCACTCCGGGAAACAGTTCTTTTCTGCTACGCATCGTGTGGTGAAAGATCGGAATGATTTGATTGTTACCCGAAGGGTTGCAAATGATGCAGCAGAGGATTGGGAGTACTTCATCGACGCAGACGACACCGCTATCACCGATCCGGTGCATATCACCTGTAGATCAGAACAAGCTGCGAATTATCAAATCCCCCATGTAGCATCTATTGCATCACTTGACTATGAAAAACTTACATTTCCGCTTACCCTTAGAAGGTGGTTACCCGGAGATACCTTTGTCCCTTTTGGTATGCGCAACCCCAGGAAGCTCAGCAACTTCTTCACAGACCTGAAGTTTTCTCTTCCAGAGAAGGAGCGAATCTGGGTAATTCTTTCTGGCAACCATATCGTTTGGATTGTAGGACACCGCATCGACAACCGGTACAGAATTACCCCCAAAACCAGGAAGGTATTTGTTTTGTCAATAATGTAGTGTATATGTGAAAGTTTATAAAGTTTATAAAGTTTATAAGGTTTGTAAAGTATGATTAATTCAAGTGTTAAATGCTGCAATACAGATACATATAATTTCTAATTTCTAATTTCTAATTTCTAACTCTATCATGGCATTAATCAGACCCTTACAAGGAAAAATCCCCTCCATAGGCAGTGAATGTTTTCTGGCCGAAACCGCAGTAATCATTGGCGATGTAACCCTTGGCGATCATTGCAGCGTGTGGTATGGCGCAGTACTTCGGGGTGATGTCCATTACATTAAGATTGGCAGGAATGTAAATATCCAGGATAATGTGGTAATACATGCCACTTATCGGAAATCGCCCACCAACATTGGGAATCAGGTTTCCATTGCCCATGGAGCCATCATCCACGGCTGTACCATTCACGACCGGGTGCTGATAGGGATGGGAGCCATTGTAATGGACGATGCCGTTGTAGAAAGCAATTGCATTATTGCTGCAGGTGCTGTGGTAACCAAAGGTACTGTTGTGCCCTCCGGTTCCATCTTTGCCGGCAATCCTGCCAAACTTTTAAAGGCAATAGATCAGAAACTCCTCGAAGGAGAGGTGGAGCGAATTGCAGAGAGCTACAAGCGTTATGCTTCCTGGTATAAATAAAAAACCGGGAATGGCACCATCCCCGGTAATTATTTAAGACCTCTGGATTTATTTCCCTGTGCCGGTTTTTGGTAAAGTGGCCGGTTCAGTTGCAGGAGTGGAGGCTGGTTTTCCCGGTTTTGGGGTCAGGTTCAGCTTCTTAATAATCAGCCCGGTAATATCTTCTGATGGAGCAGCGTACAAAACACCGCTCAATCCCTCTCCTGAATTAAAAACATAGGTGTACCCAAGTTCTACGGAGATGGCCTTTACGGCTTCCATAATCTTATCATACATCAGTTGCAGATACTGCTCCTGAATATCCTGCAGTTCATTCGGAAAATCCACCTTTTTCAGGTTTTCAATGGTTTGCTGTTTCCGCATCAGCTCTTCCTGTTTGGCCTCAACCCAGGCGGCTGGCATCCCTTCCATATTTTCGCTGTACGAAATATAAAGATTGTTGAAGCTTTCTTCTTCAATTCTAAGCGTTTTCTGATGGATAAGTCTTCTTGCATCAATGGCAGCTTTCATCGAATCAACCTCAGGCATCAGCTCTGCGATGGAATCCATATTTACGTGCCCTATTTTCAGCCCTTTCTGGGCGCCGGCCTGAAGTGAAACTATAAAAATCAGAACGGTTATAACGAATGCTATTTTCCTCATTGTAGTGGTTTAATTAATTTAGGTGCAAAGGTAAAAAATTCCTCGGGTTTATTTCTCGGTGCCCATTCCGCCCGGGCTGTAGCCAAGCTTCTTCAGCACATCGTCACTGATATCGAATTTGGAACGCACATAGGCGACAGCAGTGCCTGAAGATTTATCAAGGATGATGGCATAATTTTCACCATCGGCAATCTCCTTTATGGCATTGTACACCTTTTCCTGGATGGGCTGAATGAGCTCCTGACGTTTTTTAAAAAGGTCCCCTTCTTTGCCAAACCGTTTTTTCTGCAGTTCCTTCACCTCCTTTTCCTTCAGCACAATGGCCTCTTCACGTCGTTTTTTTTCATCTTCCGGAAGGATGGGTGCCTCAGCCTGAAACTTTTTGTAGAGTTCATCAATTTCCTTGAACTTCTTTTCAATCTCTTTCTGCCACTCAACGGCAAGCTCGTCGATCTGGTCCTGTGCAATTTTGTATTCCGACATATTGTCAAGAATGTACTGGGTATCAACCACCCCGATCTTTTGTGAATATCCTGCCATCCCTGCTATCAATAGGGCGACAAGTACAATGGTTCTCTTCATAGCGCTTTTTGTTTTGGTGAATTAATCAATAGAGTTGTTAATGGAGAAATGGAACATCCCTTTGTTTTTGGCATGAACTCCGGGAATCTCGTTCAGTCCCCATGCATAATCCAGGCCAAGAACACCAAACATCGGTAAATAAATCCTTACCCCCACTCCGGCGGTTCTCCTGAGCTCCACCGGATTGAATTGCTTGTAATCTGCCCAGGCGTTGCCGGCCTCAAAATACCCCATCGCATATATGGTCGACATAGGATTTTTGGTGATGGCATACCTAAGCTCAACTGTGTATTTGTTGTAAATGGTACCGCCGATGGCGTTGCCGCTGTTGTCTCTGGGGTTGAGCTGGCTGGCATCGTACCCGCGCATCCCGATGATTTCACGACCATCGAACTGGTTAATGCCCGACAGCCCATCGCCTCCTAAGTAGAACCTTTCAAAGGGAGTTACGCCAATATCGCTGTTATAGGAGCCAAGAAAGCCCATTTTGGCTCGGGTGTGCAATACCAGGTTTCCTTTGATATTGATAAAATAGGATGTTTTAAATTTCCATTTGTGGTACTCAATCCATTTGTATTTGTCTTCGGGGTCGAGTTCGCTGTAATCTTTATTGCTGAAGAGGCTGTAGGGTGGGGTAAGCTGCAGCGAGAAATCGAATTCGGAACCCTTGGATGGGAAAATCCAGTCATCGGTAGAATTACGGGAGATATTGAAGCTATAGGAGAAGTTGTTGGCTTTACCGTTGTTAAAAGCATCAATCAGTGTATAGTTTTCCAGTGTATAATTCTGGAAACTGATACTTTGGTAGAGGGTGAAATAGTCGTCAGGCCATTCCAGCCGTTTTCCAAGCCCAAGGGCAAGGCCGTTGATTTTGAAGGAGTACCTTTTGGGGTCATCTTTCGGAAGGGTATTGCTGAAGGCACTGTGGTAAGCCGTTACGGTGAGGGCATTGGGTTTCTTGCCTCCCAGCCACGGTTCGGTAAATGAAAGGCTGAGGTTATAATAACCAAGGCCATAGGATGAGCCCCGGATGGCAAGTTTTTGCCCGTCGCCTGACGGGAGGGGTTTCCATGCCCCTTTCTTGAATATATTGTATATCGAAAAATTGTTGAAGGAAACCCCGAGGGTTCCGATAATATAACCTCCGCCCCAGCCGCCGGAGAGCTCGATCTGGTCTGACGATTGTTCCTCAACCTGGTAGGTAAGCGCTACAGTACCATCCTGTGGGTTGGGGTCGTAATCGAGCCCCAGTTTTTCGTTGTTGAAATATTTCGATTGGGCAAGCTCCTGCTGGGTGCGGATGATGTCGCTGCGGCTGAATAGCTGTCCCGGGCGGGTTCTTACCTCCCTCAGGATTACATGGTCATTGGTACGGGTATTCCCCACAACAGACACCTTATCAATCGTTGCCTGTTTTCCTTCTGACAATCTGATTTCCAGGTCAATGGAATCGTTTTCAATACGAAGCTCCACCGGAACGAGGTTAAAAAACAGATACCCTTCGTCCAGATATAAGGAACTGACGTCCAGCCCTTCATTGTTCATATACAGCTTCTTGTCCAGAAGAGTTTGGTTGTATACATCCCCTTTCTGGATGCCCAGGATCGTAGAAAGATCCTTGTCGGAGTATTTGGTGTTGCCCACCCAGGTGATGTTGCGGAAGTAATACCGGGGCCCTTCGTTGATCACCATCCGGATCGCCATATGCCCATCTTCCCTGAACCAGACAGAGTCCTGTTCAATCATCGCATCACGGTAACCCATTTTGTTGTATCGTGCTATGATAAGCTCCTTATCCTTCTTGTATTCTTCCTCGAGGTACCGGCTTTTCTTCCAGAATTTTACGGTTTTTCTGGCCCGTGTTTCCTTCATCAGAAGGTGCATCCTCAGCGGAGAAAGATTGTTGTTCCCTTCAAAGGCAAGCGAGGCAATCTTCACCTTCTGCCCCTTATCAACGTTAAAGGTAATGATAACACTGTTGGGAACCATTGTATCGGGTTCAAGCGTGTGGTTTACTTTAACATGCAGAAACCCTTTGTCGATGAAATACTTTGAGATTTTCTGTTTGTTCCTTAGCACGAAATGTTCTGTTACCGCGTCGCCTGTTTTGATTTTCATCTCATCACGCAGCTTGTCCACTTCCCCTTTCCGTAATCCTTTGAAACTGAACTTCGAAAGCTTGGGTTTTTCCGTCAGGCTGATATCCAGAAAAATGATATCGCCCTGTACACGGCTTGCGGAAATATTGATTTCCTCGAACATTCCCTGTTCCCATAATCGTTTAATGGCGGTGGTAATCTCCAGGCCGGGTACCTCAATGGCATCGCCGATGCTGAGGCCGGAAACCATTACCACAAGGCTTTGATCGGCATAGGAGGTGCCGGTAACCGTAATGCCTCCAATCACATAGGTTTTGGGGTTGGTGTAATCCCAGGGAGTTGATTCCCCCAGCAACACTTGAGCACACAGGGAGGCGGGAAGAAGTGCTAACAGAATCAGGGATAAGTATTTGCGTAAAAGGGTCATACAAGGGGGTTTGTTGAAATTCGGGCTGTTGTATAAAGACAGGGTGATAACGGGTATTGTTACAATTCCGTATATTTTCCCTGCCTGATTTGTTCACTGGTCATTCCGAAGCGTCTTTCTCTTTGCTGGTAGTCAAGGATGGCTTCAAACAGTGATTCTTCATTGAAATCGGGCCAGAGGGTTGGTGTAAAAAAAAGTTCTGTATAGGCGATCTGCCAAAGGAGGAAATTGCTGATACGCATTTCGCCGCTGGTACGTATAAGCAGTTCCGGATCAGGGATGCCGTGGGTACACAAATGTGCTGAAACGGTTTCTTCATCCAGGGAATTGAGGTCTAGCTCTCCTTTTGCAGTTGCTGCTGATATGCTTTTTGCAGCCTGGATCAGCTCCCAGCGGGCACTGTATGAAAGGGCCAGCACCAGTCTGAGTCCTGTATTGCATTCAGTTTTCCGGATGGCTTGTTGCAGACCATTGGCTGCCTCTTTGGGAAGAGATTCAAGATCTCCTATCGCAAGCAGCCGGATGTTGTTTTCATGAAGGGTTGCAAGTTCTTTGTTCAGGCTCCGTATCAACAGATGCATCAAAGCATCCACTTCATACTTGGGACGGTGCCAGTTTTCGGTTGAGAAAGCATACAGGGTAAGGTATTTTACCCCAACCTTGGTCGCTGCTTCAATGGTAGCCCTTACTGCCTTAACTCCGTTTTCGTGTCCGAAAACCCTGAGTTTCCCCCTGTTCTTTGCCCAACGACCGTTGCCATCCATGATGATGGCGATGTGCTTGGGTATGCGGGTAGGATCCAGTTTTTCTTTCAGGCTCATGGGCGAAATTCGTCAGCATGGTCGTTGGGGATAGGCTATCTCCGCAACCTGTATTCCTTGTAATAATAATGATCCCGGTAGGCATCACATTTTTTTACCCTTGGCCCCTTGATCTGGAAGGTAAAGGTTATGCCCACAAAGGAATACCAGTCTTTGTTGGATTCATCGCCCCGTTGCTGATCCGTGTAAGGTGACATCAGGCCTGCGTAAGTGGTAAGATCTTCTGCCACCCCCTGGCCGGTCTCTGCCGATAGTTGCAATCCCAGCAGAAAGGCATTGGTCTCCTCTGCCCGGTTTCCGAAGATCATCGCAGCCTGTGTGTTTTCTGCCCACAGCACCGAGGGGTCAGCATAGGTCTTGCTTACATCGTCCAGATAATCCGTAAAAGTCTTTCGCATTCCCCACTCAAATCCCATTACGGTGCTCTGTCCAAGACTGAATTTCAGCCCCAGTCCGAACGGTATACCAACAGATACCAGAGAATACGATTTGCGATCGGGATATGCGGTAGTGCCCTGCCCTTCAGTGCCCAGAGTCTGCAGGGAATACCACTCTCCATTAAACTGCGACTTGGGGTTAAAACGGAATACCGATAACCCTGCAAAAATGAAAGGGGTGAACCTGTTGCGGTCGCCACCGGGGACAAACTTCATAAAATTGAACTCCATGTTGCCGGCAAACTCCAGCACCATCGATTTGAAGTGAAGGTTTCTGCTCCTCAAACCGGCATCGGGATTGAATGCATCATTTCCCTCCACGGTACCCAGATACCCGTTAAATTTAAATGCCCAGCGGGGATTGAGCACGTACCTGTAGGCTACTCCGCCGGCGGGCTGTGCCATCAGCATGGGAATGCTGGTATTCAGGTCACCGTTGTAATAGGATGACCCAAGAAACAGTCCCACTTCGTGGCGCTGGGCATACGATGCGCTTCCAAGAAGGACAGCAAGCAGTAAAACAATGATTTTCTTCATAGGATCTCTTTTCTTATCGATGGAGAATGGCTGATTGCTATGATGGTTTTTGTCTGTTCCGTTTTACCGGGGTGGCAAATATACACAAATTTACAATCCTTTATGGTAATCAGCATCTTTGTGCGTTAATTTCGTGTATCAAGTCCCCATTTCAGCTTTTCACGGATGGTGTTAAAGAACTCCTCCTCTTCAAATTGAATCAGATTGAAACAAAAATCTTCCTTCCTCACCACCAGGGCATCTCCGGGAACGATCTCGCAATACCTGGCATCCAGGCCAGCGGTGTAGTGACCGTATCGGGCATCCACCACCACTTTTACCGATTTGTCATCCGGAATAACGAGAGGCCTTACCGTTAAATTGTGCGTAGCGATAGGGGTAATGATGAAGGTTCCGGCCTGAGGATAAACGATAGGCCCGCCACAACTCAGTGAATAGCCCGTGGATCCGGTGGGAGTGGAAACAATGAGTCCGTCGGCCCAGTAGGCATTCACAAATACCCCATCCACCCATACCTGAATGGCAATCAGCGACGGCGACTCTTTCCGGTGCACTACCAGCTCATTGAGGGCATAGCCGGTTTCCCCGAAGTAAGGTTTGCCGGCCTCTACCCGCAGCAGGGTGCGTTCGTTGATCAGGAACCGCTTCTGCTGAAGCCGGAGGATCGCCTCCTTCATCTCATCCTTTGCCACCGATGAGAGGAACCCAAGCCTGCCGGTGTTGATGCCCAGTACCGGGATACCACTGTCGCGTACAATGGTTACAGTGTCCAATATGGTGCCGTCGCCACCGATGCTCAGCAAAAAGTCGGCTTCACCCCGGTTGAGCCTGCCCTGGCGGAATACCGCCGGAACTGATCCGAATGCAACATGACCCTGCAGAAGTTCAATGTATTGCTCCTCGATGATGAGATCTGCCCCGGCTTGTTCCAGTATTTCCACAAGTCCGGCGATCTGAACAACTCCGGAAGCATCTATATTTCGGCCGTATAAAGCTATGCGCATGGGTAATATCTTGATGTTCCTTTATACCTGCTTTCGGGGATAAAGATACATTGCGTGCACGGATATTTTCAGAAAAATCAATCAGATCGGCGCCACAAAATGCACAAACACCCCGGCCTCTCGCTGGTCGTTGAGGGTAAATTCGATGCGCAGCACCTTGTCGTAGTAGGTCACCAGGTCTAGTCCCAGTCCGCCGGAGGTGAGCCACCGGTTGCTGAGAAGTGTAGCCATGGCTGGTGAGGCATGCACATATCCGACATCGGCAAACAGGTTGAGGTACAACGCCATGGCGCCGTTACGGAACTTCGGATGGGGCATAAAAGGCAACCGGATACTCTTTTCGGGCAGCAGGGTGAATTTCAGGGTCTCCTTCATCACCATCCAGCGCGAGCCATGGATGGTGTTGTACTCATAACCCCGAACAAAATTACGCCCGTACCCAAGCCCCTCCCTGAACAGAAACGGCAGATCATGCCGGTTGGTAAAATGCCCCGTAAATCCTGCTGCAAAAAACACACGGGGGTGCAGCACAAAGAATTTTCTGAGGGAGGTCTCAACCGAGGCATAGGACCAGTCTTCGGGAATGGAATGATACACACCGTGTTGTGTAAATCTGAAATCAGCGTAATATCCCTTCAAAGGATAGGCTTTATGATCCCTGTGGTCGATTTTCAGCATCCAGTCGAAATCCAGAGAAGCAAAGTTTAGCCGGTTGCCGGGTGTGAAGAGTGGATTTGAGGGCACCAGGCTGGAATCGATCCGGAATTGGTGATAAGTTAGCCTGAAAGTGTGAAAATGGTGGATAGAAGGTCTCAGGTTAAGTTGGGCAAATCCAAAACGATGAACCAGCAAAACTTTATCTCCGTGTGTGAAGATCAGCCGGTTATCCTCTTCAAAGGTTGCTACCTGACGGTTTCTCAGCAACCCCAATCCGGCGCTGAATCCAAGATTTCCCATTCCCTGTTGCAGGGCTGGGGAGCTCCAGGTCATTGCAATCTTCTGATTATAACCATTTTGAATAAGAAAAGTCAGTCGTTCATCTCTTCCCCGAAAATTTTCCCTGATCAGATTGATGCCATAACTAAGCTTCCCGAAGTCATGCCCTCTCAACCAGCTGTTAAAATTTCTTTCGGCATTCTGGAGGATGGGCTCAGGCCAAAGGTACCACCGTTCCTGAACTGAGATGAGAACCCCCACCTCAGATCGGTTAATCCTTTCCCAGCTCAGTTTTATCCCATGGTTGATGAAAAGCCCTGTATTGACCAGGTTGATACGGCTCTCTGCCAGCCCCTTTTCCAGTTCGGGAATCGTCATTTTGGATCCCTTTGAAAAAGTGAGTTCTCTCAGGATTACCTCTTTTTTAGTCTTTTCATTGCCCGAAATCTTGATTTCATGAATGTGATACTGCCACTCTTCGACAGGCATGGCAGAAATCCTCCCTCCAATACCGAAGAAAAGGGTAATTAAAAGTATTAAGACACCTATTTTACAGGAATTCAACACACTATAGGTTGAGGTAATTCATCAGCGAGTCGTACCTTTCACGCAGATCATCATCGTATTCAGCCTCCTGAAACGAAGCTGAAACCACATAGCTGTACCTGTCGAAAGTCTGCAATATCGGCCTCAGATCCATCTTGTTGATTTTCAGGGTAACCTCCATTCTGGTACTGTCGGAATGGGTGGCAGTCTGTACGCTCAGGATCCGGGCATCATTCGACTCAACGATGCCTGCAATCTCCTGCAATGAATAATCCCGTTCTGCAATCTCCAGCACAATAATGCCACCGGGTTCGCATACTGATGCAAATTCGCCGAAACTTTTCACCATGTCACACAGGAGTATGCTGCCTGAATAATTTCTGTGTTCATCAATCACCGGGAGCAGTGAGAGTTGGTTTTCGATGAAAAGTTGGGCAATTTCGTACAAATGTTGTCCCTCTGGGGTGCAAAGGTTTTCGGGCTTGATGCCTCCTTCCCCAAGTGATATTTCCGGGTTGGGCATGGCATAAATCAATGATTCAGAAACCAGTCCGATGTATTGTTTGCCCTCTGTTACCGGCAGGTGCGCCAGCTTCATTTCATCCATCAGGCTCATGGCTACCAGTCCTGTGGTCTCCATCGAAACCACCGGTACTTCAGTTACCAGTTTCTTTGCAATCATATCTCTTTGGGTCAAATCAGGGGGTAAAGATAGAGATTTTGCGTAGGTTTGCAGGAAAATTGAGACGATGACACGGCTGAGTGTGAATGTGAACAAAATTGCCACCCTGCGCAACGCCAGGGGCGGCAATATGCCTGATCTGGTGGAATCGGTGAAGCGAATTGAAAAATTGGGTGCCGAAGGGATTACGGTGCATCCCCGGCCCGACGAAAGGCATATCAGATACCGGGATGTATGGGATCTGAAGCAGATTGTTACCACCGAATTTAACATAGAAGGTTACCCCTCGCGCAGTTTTCTGGATCTGGTAGTTGCCGTCAAACCCGATCAGGTGACCCTCGTACCTGACCCGCCCGAAGCACTCACTTCTAACCAGGGTTGGGATACCATCACCCATTTCAGCTTTCTGAAGGAGGTGGTGGCAGAGCTGAAATCCCATGGTATCCGTGTGAGCCTGTTTATCGGCACCGAAGAAGCCCTGATCCGCAAAGCTGCCGAAACCGGCACCCATCGCGTAGAACTATATACAGAGCCTTATGCAACACAATTCCCTTCCAACCCGGAAGCTGCTGTAGCTCCCTTTTCAAGAGCCGCGCACTGGGCCATGGAAAGCGGTCTTGGACTGAATGCCGGCCACGACCTGAGTCTTGAGAACCTGAAGTTTTTTGCCCATCGTATACCCGGACTGCTGGAGGTCTCCATCGGCCATGCCCTCGTAAGCGATGCGTTGTGGCTTGGCATGGAAAAAACCATACAACGTTATCTGGAACAACTCCGGTAATGGCATGAAACTCTTTCATCATACTCTTGGAAATGGTCCGCCGCTGGTAATTCTGCACGGACTGTTTGGCATCTCCGACAACTGGATGACCATTGGAAAGGAGCTGGCACACAAGTACCGGGTTATCATTCCTGACCTTCGGAACCACGGACGCTCGCCACATTCCGATGCTTTCGGGTTCTTTCCGATGATGGACGACTTGCTGGAAATGTTGGAAGAGCTTGATATAAAGTCGGTTATTCTACTGGGGCACAGCATGGGGGGAAAACTGGCCATGCATTTTGCAGTGCAGTATCCCGAAATGGTGCAGAAACTGATCGTGGTGGATATCTCACCCCGGCAGACCCGTGTAAGACAAACCCACCTGCGGATGCTGCATGCCATGAATTCCATCGACTTCAACCAGATCAAATCCCGGCAAGAGGTGGAGATGATCCTGGCTGACTATATCGAAACAGAGGCTCTCAGGCTTTTTGTCATGAAGAACCTGATACGGATCGACCGGAGCAGGTTTGCGTGGCGCATCAATCTCGGGGCCATTGAGCGCAACATCGATGAGATTATGGAAGGGTTACCGGCCGGTTCAGGGTTCGCTCATCCCACCCTGTTTATCCGCGGAGGAGATTCAGACTATATCACCGGCGATGATATGCCGGTGATCCGGATGATGTTTCCTCACCATCAGATGATTACCATCCCCGACGCCGGCCACTGGGTCCATGCCGATCAGCCGGAGGAGTTCATGCTGCGGCTGCAGGAATTTCTTGGATAATTTGTATCTTTGTCAAGAATAAGTGCCAAAAACGTGATAATTATCACACAATTGGCACTTAAAACGTGATATTCCCCATTCATCTTAAAAACAAACACGCATCCCCATAGCTCAGGAAACGGAAGTCGTTGTTCAGGGCATATTGGTAGGCCTTTTTCCAGTTTTCACCGATCAAAGCGGAAACCAGCAGCAACAGCGTGCTGCCGGGCTGGTGGAAGTTTGTGATAAGCCCTTTGGTTACAGCAAAACGATACCCCGGAACAATCATCAGGCTGGTATCGCCCCTTAGATATTCGAACTTTTGGGCAGCCATTTCAGCGGCAAGGTGTCCGAAAACCTCCTGTGCTTGTGGGAGTTGTCCTGCATCATAACGGTATGGCTCCCATTGCTGTACCGAAAAATGTTCCGGAATTAACTCACTGGACTTCATCTGCCTTACTCCGAACCAGTAAAGGCTTTCTACCGACCTCACCGAGGTGGTTCCCACCGGAATCACCGGCCCCTGATGGTGCGAAAGGGATTCCATCAATAAGCGTGAGGCAATGATCTCCTCGCGGTGCATCACATGGTCGGCAATGGTTTCGGTGCTTACCGGCTTAAAAGTTCCGGCCCCTACATGCAGCGTAATCTTTTCCTGACGTATCCCTTTGGTTTTCAGGTTTTCAAGCACCTCTTCCGTAAAATGAAGTCCGGCGGTGGGAGCGGCCACGGAGCCATCGTGCCGGGCGTAAACCGTTTGGTACCGTCCGGCATCTTCGGGTTCATCCGCCCGCTTAATGTAAGGGGGCAATGGCACATGCCCCACAGCCTCAAATACTGTAGAAAGGGGCAGATGGGCAGGTTCCCAGGAGAGCTCCACCTGTGCACTTTCGTTACCGCGGCTCAGCAAACGGGTCGACAGCATAGTGTCATGACCTTCGCAGGGAAAGCAAAGGGTGAGGACGCCATCTTTCCACTTTTTGGCTTTGCCGATGATGCATTCCCATACTACCGGCGAGCCGCTGCCAAAGGCAATCTCATGGTCGTGCGAAGGGAGCAGCGGGTTCAGAAAGAAGATCTCGATGTGCGCCCCGGTGGGTTTGGCGAAAAGCACCCTCGCCCTTACCACACGGGTATTGTTGAAGAGCAGCAGGGCGTTTTCGGGCAGCAGCTCGGGTAAATCCCTGAATACCGCAGTGGAAATGTGCCCATCCTTCATCACCAGAAGCTTTGAGGTATCACGATCCGCAACCGGATACAAGGCAATCCGCTCTTTTGGCAGGTGGTAAAGATAGTCGCTTAGACTTAAGTTGTCTGGTTGAATCATAGGGTGCAAAGGTATTGGATACAACCAAAACTTATTTGCCTTCACACTAAGAAGTCATATGAAATGATAAAAATTTTTTATTTTCGGAAAATTAAGCAGATAAGAACTGCTGGTGGCATATGCGGTATCAATGTAATAACCGTCAGATCCCGTATTCGTAAAATCTCCATTGGCCGAGGCCGATACTTCGCCATAATTAGTCGAACGGGACAGATTGCCGGTAGCGCTATCATAATCGTAAGTTTCAGCTTTATCTTTGTGGGCGCTATTACCGTCATAATCGATCTGAGTCTTTCTGGTTAATTTAACGAAATTACGATTA
>CAZJZF010000021.1:0-13675 GCA_964550385.1 uncultured Lentimicrobiaceae bacterium
TTATCGAAATGGAATAAAAAGGGATGGTCGTGGTATTCAAGGGTATGGTTAATGTGTTTGATGTTAAAGGCATATTCCCATACAGCTTCCCGGGGAAATACGGTAAGTATATAGATCTGCCAGGGCAAGGCAACCACAACAATGGTAAAGCATAAAATGGAAAAATGACGAAACAGTTCCCTGGTTGTAAATTGCTTCTGATCCAAAGCCAGCAGTAACCAAATGGGCAGAACGATGAGTGCTGGTAACCATTTTGATAAAATGGCCAATCCTATGGCCACACCACACAAAACATTAAGCAGAATTTTCCGGCTTTGAAAAAATCTAATGGCCATCCATACAGCCAGCTGGATGAAAAAGAGGAAGAAAACATCGGTATGGTCAGTTGCAATACGTCCTGCCGTCAACTCAATGATCAGTCCGTGGATAGAATACAAAAAGGCTGAAATAATGGCAACCCTATCGTTAAACAAACTCCTGGCAATCAGAAACATCAACAATATACCAAGGGTTGTCAACAGTATGGATGGTAACCTCACAGCGATTTCATTAACACCGAACATGTACATGCTGGCAGCCATTGTCCAGAGGGGCAAAGGCTGTTTGTGTAGCCAGGTGTGGTTTGCTATCCAGTTTGTATAATCGTAAGGAAGAACCGGATCCTGGTAAAGCTTAGGATGAAAGGGCTCGCTTATCATGTTTTTTGCCACCAGCGCATGGTATCTTTCATCCCAGGGGTGGAGATACAAATCGGTTGCAGTATAAACTCTAAGCACAAATCCGCTGAAGATAATGCAGAAAAGGGCAAATGTTGTTTTTCCTTTTCTGAATTGAATAAAGCCAAGAACAAACCCAAAGGTGCTGATTATAATGGATGCTATGCCAAACCAGAGATTGTTCATACAACCTGATTAAATAGTAAACCCCAGTATCTTCTCCACCAGCACCTCAGCCAGTTTGATTTTCGACTCGTGGGTCCAGCCGGCGATGTGGGGTGAAAGGATCACGCGGTCGGAGTGCTTCAGAAATTGGAATGGGGCTCGCAGGTTTTCGGATTGCAGCATCTCGAAGGAGGTCTCTTCGTATTCGATCACGTCGAGAGCAGCGCCGGTTATCTGTCCTTGCTCCATGGCGGCAGTCAGGTCGGCAGTGTTCACCACCGGGCCTCGTGAGGTGTTGAGCAGGATTAATGGTTTCCGGAAGAGGCGAATCCAGCCTTCATTAACCAGGTATCGGGTCTCTTCGGTGAGCGGCACATGCAGGCTTACGATGTCGGCTTCGGCAAACACCTCTTCCATTGTGACCTCTTCCACCCATTCGTTTCCAAAACCGGTTTTGTACTTATCGTATGCGATGATGCGGCATTCGAACCCACGGAGGCGTTGGGCAAAGGCTGAGCCCATGTTGCCGTAACCGATAATGGCCACGGTTTTCCCTTTGATCTCGGTGCCGCGGTTCTCTTCGCGCAGCCAGGTGCCGTTTCTCACCTCACGATCCACTATCAGGAGGCGATTCATCAGCGCAAGCAGCATCCCGAGGGCATGTTCCCCCACGGCATCACGGTTCCCTTCGGGAGAGTTAAGGCAGCGGATTCCTTTGGATTCTGCAAACGGCACATCGATGTTTTCCAACCCGGAACCCAGCCGTGCGATGAACTTCAGAGTGGTTCCCTTTTCAAGGATATTCCGGTCGAGGGTGATGCCGCTGCGGATGATGATGCCGGTGTAATCAGCGATGATGCTCTCATAGAAGGCATACCCTTTGCCTGGCAGCCAGTCGCAATGGTAGCCGTGTTGTTCAAGGCGCTCTCTGATCAGCGGGTGAACCGTGTCGATGAAAAGGATTTTTGGCTTCATGTTTTTTATTGAACGCGGATGACGCTGATGATTATGATACTTTATGATTTTTTTCTTTCGTGAAGATCATTTGAAAACACTTTGCGCCGGAATTCAGGTTTTTTTCCGAAATTTAACAACAGCCCAACTTCAATCTCAGTGGCTTTCAGATAATTAATCAACTGCAATTCGTGCTCTTCGCACAGAGATTCTGCTGCTTTAAGCTCAATAATTACCAAATCATTCACAATGATATCGGCAAAGTAATCCCCGACCTGGAAGCCATCATAAAACACTTTGATTTTTCGTTGATTCTCAGCTTCAAGGCCATCTTTCTTCAGTTCAATCATCAAAGCGTTTTCGTAAACCTTCTCCAGAAACCCATATCCAAGTGTATTGTAAACTTTAAAGAAAGCCTTGATAATCCGTTCGGTAATATCGGAATGTTTATAATTATCTTTCATAATATATCATCTTAATCATAAAAAATCTGCGTCATCAGCGTTCTATTCTTCAGGATTTTAGAGCATCCCAGCCCTGGGCTTTGAGCTCTACTTTGTTCCCCGATTTACTGATCAGATGATATCCCTCCTCTTTTGCGGTCATATAACCTATGATACTGATATCGTTATGGTCCTTGATTTTGTCGTAATCGGTCTGAGGAATGGTGAACAGCAGCTCATAGTCTTCGCCACCGTTGAGGGCAGCCGTGGTAGGATCAATCTGCATCAGCCCCAACTGCTCCCAGGTGGTCTGGAAAATGGGCAGTTTCTCTTCGTACACCACACATCCCAGATCGGATTGTTTGGCGATATGTCTCAGGTCGGAGGCAACGCCATCAGATACGTCAATCATGGCGGTTGGCTTCACCCCTGCTTTACGGAGTTCTTCCACGATATCTGCCCGCGGCTCAGGTTTCAGCTGCCTTTCCAGCAGATAATCAGCCCCTTCAAGTTCAGGTTGCATGGTTGGGTCGGCTTTGAAGACGGCCTTCTCCCGTTCCAGGATGAGCAAACCGGTGTAGGCTGCCCCCAGGTCGCCCGATACGCATATCAGGTCGTTCTGTTGGGCACCATTGCGATATACAATGTCCTCCTCTTTAGCAGTGCCTATCACGGTTACGGATATCACCAGCCCGATGCGGCTGGAGGTGGTGTCGCCACCTACCAGATCAACGCCATATTTTCTGCACGCCTGGTAGATACCGCTGTAAATCTCCTCCAGCGCTTCGAGCGAAAATTTGCTGGATACAGCTATGCTCACGGTAATTTGCTCAGGGGTGCCGTTCATGGCGCAGATATCCGACAAATTCACCGCTACAGCCTTGTATCCCAGATGTTTGAGCGGATAATAGGTAAGGTCGAAATGCACCCCTTCGATCAGCAGGTCGGTGGAAACAAGTACCTTCCTTTCAGGGTAATCGAGCACGGCGGCATCATCTCCGATCCCTTTTAGGGTAGAAGGGTTGGAGGGATTATACTCACTGGTCAGCCGGTCAATCAATCCGAATTCGCCGAGGGAAGAGAGGGGGGTCAGGTTGGAGTCTTGCATTGCAAATCAAGGTTTATTCTGCAAAAGTAGCAAAAAAGAACCCCGGATACATTTACGGCAGCTATCCGGGGCTCTGTGGGATAATATTGGTTCTATTGCTTGATCAACCGCCTGGTGCTTCTTTCTCCGGAGGCAGTTTGATAGCTGACCAGATATGTGCCGGCTGGCAGAGTGTCGACATCAAGGGATTCGGTTCCCGATCCGGTAAAACGTTTTTCTGTGATCATTTTACCGGTGAGGTCGACAACAGAGATAGTTCCGGGCTCGGGGAAGGAAAACCTCACCTCATGGGAAGCCGGATTGGGCTTCATGACGAAGATTTCAGGATTCGTTTCGGGGATAGCATTCACATAAGGTTGAAAGCGGTAGACGGTGCCTTCCGCCGGCACGGAGGAGAGGTAGCCGATATTGAAATTGTTGTGGGGAGTAAGCACGGGTGCATTGGCCTGTCCGGTAAGCCAGTGGGAATTGTTGGGCTCTCCGAATCCAATACCCGGACCTGCTTCACCCAAAAACGCCACAGTGGGCTGCCCGATCATGGTGGGCCCAATACGTACCTCAAATGCGCCATCCTCATATAACCACAGCTGAAGGTTACCATACCAGTTGAGCGTTCCCAACTGGTCCATCTCATCAAAGAAACCAAAGTTCTTATACTCAAGTTTGAAGATTTTTTGTCCCGGATTTCCATCGGTTTTGGTATTGATGGAGGAGAGGGAAGCAGCTCCAAGCGACCCTCTGTCGACCATATCCGTAATATAGGGAACCAACACGGTATCAGAGCTGATGTTGAATGCGCACCATCCGTCGCCTGCATACAGGGTGTCGAAAACGCCCCATATAAACGGGAATGTAAAACCAAGGGGAATGGTAAGCTCAGGATCGTCCCAAAGCTGTCCCTGGGTGAGGCTGGTGGCACCAGTAAGGTCGGTATAAACAACTCCCGTTTGCACTTGAAGCATGTATTGTTGACCGGCAGCAGATCCAGCCAGCAAAAATGGAAAAACCAGAAGAAGTAGCATTTTTTTCATAACAGTGGTGTTAAAATTTGAAAGAGGCTCTTATAGTCAAATTTTATGCCGTTATGTTCTTAAGAATCTGCTTGTAATTACCAGCCCGAAGTTTGCACCTTTATAAAATGGTTATTGATCTTCAGAATATACCATCCTTTTGGTAAATCAGAAATATCAATCGCTTCAGTCATTGATTCATTCTGAAAAGCAAACTCTTTCAGTTTCTTTCCATCCATATGATAGACTTCAATTTTTCTGATGGGTTCATATTTACTCACCAGCGAAATTTTTCCCTCCGATGGGTTTGGAAACACAGAAAAACCATTCTCAGATGCATGATCCTTCGAAATACCCGTTGAGGAGGCAATGGTTTTATTCTGGCGATAGGTGATTCCCGTGCCTGCAACCAGAGAATCCTGAAATTCCTGAGCCTTGGTACTATCACCCTTGAGATAAAAGGCAAGCCACAGTTTTAAAAAACTGGAGGTAATTTGTTGCTGTTCAGCCCGTGTTATCGAAGGCGAAGGGGAACATGTAGCTTCACCAAGGGCACAATTGAAATTATAGTCGGCAAAATAGCAATGTCCCCCACCTGAGATATAGATCTGGGTTTTATAGCCAGCACCGGTAGAATCATACATGAGATCCTGGTGTTGTGCCGGTGGTGTAACACAATCGTTTGTTCCGCTGAAAAGCAGTGTTGGTACAGATACCTGGAGTGCAGCAGTAACGGAGGAAGGATTGGTATTGGCTGCGGCAAAGGTAACCAGGGTAGAGATGGAGTTGTTGCCTGCAGCGGCAAGAAACGAAGCCCCTCCACCCATGGAGTGCCCCATTACAGCTGAAGTTGTTCCAACGCTTGAAGCTGGAACAGAAGTCCCCGCCCCATTGTTTTGAATAGCTGAAACCAGATACTTCAGATCCAGTCCTAAATCCAAATGAACCGGTGAGAACCCGCTTTCTGTTGTGGGAAAGGCTACGATATATCCTTCAGGGACAAGGGCCGTCCAAATGTTCTCGTATGCATTCCAGGTCATCACGAATCCATGTCCGCATAGGATAAGCGGAAAAACACCTGGAAAAACAGGGGTGTTATTACCAGCAACTGTTGCAGGATAGTACACCTCTGTTTGGATTTGCCTGTTACCGCGTGATGGATCCGCATAGGTAACTGTAGTATGACCAATCTGTTGGGCAGAAAGGTTGAACGCCCAACATAACACGAGCGTTGAAGCAGTCAGTTTTGGGCTTATGTGCATCAGAACAACCCGCTGATGTTGCCGTCGGCATCGATATCGATCACCTCAGCAGAGGGTTCGGTAGGAAGTCCCGGCATACGCATGATACTACCGGAGATAGGTACCACAAAGCCAGCTCCCGCTGAGATTTCGATCTCCCTGATGATGACGGTAAAGTTACGGGGTCTGCCTTTCTTGTACGGGTCGTCGGAGATGGATTTCTGGGTTTTAGCCATACATATCCCCAGTTTTTCAAAACCGAGCTTCTTGATGGTCTCCAGGTCTTTTTTGGCCTGCAATGCATATTCTACGCCACTGGCGCCATACATCTGGGTAGCGATGGTGTGGATTTTCTTTTCCATATCCCATTCAAATTCATAAATTGGGCTGAAGCAGCTTGGGCAGCTTTTGGTAGCTTCCACCACCTTTTCAGCGAGTTCAACGGCTCCTTCGCCCCCTTTTGCCCAGCCTTCGCTCAGGGCAACATTCACTCCCATTTCGGAGCAATGAGCTTTCAGGGCTTCGATTTCTGCCAGGGTGTCGGAGGGGAACCTGTTCACAGCCACCACTGGTTTAAACCCAAAGAGCTGCATGTTCTCGATGTGTTTGTCGAGGTTGTCAAAACCTTTTGCCAGAGCATCCAGGTTTTCGTTGTTCAGGTCGGCCAGTTTGGAGCCTCCGTGGTATTTCAGAGCCCGGATGGTAGCTACCAGCACAACGGCACGCGGTCTAAGTCCTCCGATCTGACATTTCAGGTTGAAGAATTTCTCAGCACCCAGCTCAGAGGCAAAACCAGCTTCTGTTACCACAAAGTCAGAGTGGCTCATCCCCATCTTGGTGGCGATGATGCTGTTGGTACCCTGGGCGATGTTGGCAAAAGGACCACCGTGGATAATAGCTGGATTCCCTTCCAGCGTTTGCACCAGATTGGGTTTGATGGCATCCTTCATCAGGGCAGCCATGGCACCGTTGGCCTTCAGGTCACGGGCAAACACAGGCTTGTCATCGAAGGTGTGCCCAACGTAAATGTTGCCAAGCCTCTCCTTGAGGTCCATCAGGTCTTTCGACATACACAGGGTAGCCATCACTTCGGAGGCTGCCGTAATGTCGAACCCTGATTCACGGGGTACACCCTCTTTTTCACCCCCCAAACCGATGACGATACGGCGCAGGGCACGTTCGTTCATATCCATAACCCTTTTCCACCTCACCGACCTCGGGTCGATACCCAGCGAATGTTTCTTGTTCTGAAGGTTGTTGTCGATCAGAGCCGCAAGCAGGTTGTGTGCCTTTTCCACTGCAGCCAGGTCACCGGTAAAGTGAAGGTTGATATCTTCCATCGGGATCACCTGTGAGAATCCACCCCCTGCTGCACCCCCTTTGATACCGAATACCGGTCCCAGTGAGGGTTCACGCAATACTACTGTGGTTTGCTTTCCAATCCTGTTCAGAGCCTGGGTAAGGGCAATGGATGTAGTTGTTTTCCCTTCACCTGCCGGAGTAGGAGTAATGGCAGTTACCAGAATCAGTTTGCTCTTTTTTACCTTCTCTTCGTCGATAAGGCTCAGGGGAAGCTTTGCCTTGTACTTTCCGTAATATTCAAGATGTTCCTCGGCGATGCCAAGCTTGGCTGCAATTTCTCCAACGGGCTTAATTTTCGCCGCCCTGGCGATGTCGATATCACTGTTCATAAGGGGGTGGGGTTAAATAGGTTTACAGGTTTAGGTTGATTAACAAACCTATAACAAACTCCACCTAAAAATGTTCTGGCAGTTCCCGAATGTTTTTATTCAATCTTTTTCAGGTTCACCGCTGTAAGCTTGAAGGCAGCAATTTTCGAAAAAGGATCCAGGTCGTCTCGGGTGAGTTTATTAACCAGGGCATCCCCAAAATGAAAAGGCATAAAAAATTCCCCTTCCAGTACCTCATCTTTGATTTTTACACGGGTAACCAGTTCGCCTTGTTTCGACCAGATTTTCACGGTATCCCCTTCCGAAATTCCCAGTTTTAATGCATCTATCGGATTGACAATCACATACGATTGGCTGGCATAGGCGTTCAGGGCGTCGTTTCTGCCCGACATGGTGCTGGAATGGTACTGGAACAGAATACGGCCTGAGTTCAGCAGGAAGGGATAGGCTTCTGATGCTCTTTCAGTTTGCGGCACATAATCCACCGGATTGATCACAGCCAGCCCGTTTGGGGTGTTGAACCGGTCGAGGAAGAGGGTAGCGGTTCCGGGATGATCCGGATGGGGGCACGGCCACTGAATCCCCTCGTTTTCAATTCGATCATAGCTGATGCCTGCCATCATGGGGGTTACCTTTGCTATTTCGTGGAAGATTTCGGAAGCATCACTATAATCGGGCATCGGGTACCCCATCCTTTGTGCTACTTCGTGGATGATTCTCCAGTCTTCGCGTGCTTCTCCGGGCATCTCCACGGCTTTCCTAACGCGGTTAACCCTGCGATCGGAGTTCACAAACGTACCGTCTTTTTCGGCAAAAGCCGAAGCGGGCAGCACTACATCGGCCAATTGGGCTGTCTGAGTTAAAAAGATGTCCTGCACCACCAGAAAATCCAGTTTACGAAAGGCCTCTTCGGCATGGTTCAGATTGGGATCGGTTACCATCGGGTTTTCCCCCATGATGTAAAGTCCTTTAACTTTCCCGTCGTAAGCTGCCTTGGCAATCTCAACGGTGGTAAGACCCGGCGTCCCCGATAATGACTCAAAAGGCACTCCCCATACACCCGCTACCTTACGGCGGTTTTCTTCATTGAGAACGGGAATGTAACCGGGATAATTTACCGGCGATACCCCTACATCGGTGGCGCCCTGAACGTTGTTCTGTCCGCGTGGGGGATCGATGCCTGCCCGTTCTTTCCCGATTTGCCCGGAAATCAGCATCATATTAATCAGCGAGAATACATTGTTGGAGCCGGTCACCTGCTGACTCATCCCCATCCCGGTGGCAATCATGGCCGTAGGAGAGGCGGCATACAGCCTGGCAGCTTCCTCGATGTCGGTTGCTTTAACCCCGGTAATGCCTTCGGTCACTTCGGGTGTGTATTTTTTGGTCAGTTCTTTCAGTTCAGCAAACGCCTCCATACCTCTGTCAACACGCCTGTGAATGAAGTCTTCATCGTATAAACCATCCCTGATGATTACATGGATCATACCATTCAGCAGAGCCACATCGGTACCCAGTTTGGGCTGCAGGAATTTGGTTGCCATCGGCACCAGGGGAGTCCATTTGGGGTCGATCACAATCACCTTCATCCCCTTTTTAATCCCCTGTTTTACATAGGTGGCAGTGATGGGGTGGGTTTCGATGATGTTGTTGCCGATGACAAGCAATAGGTCCGTGGTTTCAAAATCTTCGATCGAATTGCTGCCGGCCCCGTCGCCGATAGAACGGAGCATTGCCACCACGGTTGAGGCATGACAGAGACGGGTACAGTAATCCACATTGTTGGTGCCGAAGGCTATCCTTATGAGTTTCATAAAGATGTAATTGTCCTCGTTGGTGCATTTCGCTGATGAATAGCCGGCCAGGGCATTGGAACCGTATTGAGCTTTGATCTCCGAAAATTTCGAAGCGATCAAATCAAGTGCTTCGTCCCACGAAGCTTCAGTAAGTACTCCATCTTTCCTGATGAGGGGTTTGGTAAGTCTTTCGTTACTGTGCACATAGTCGTAACCGAACCTCCCCTTAACACAAAGCCTGCCGTCGTTGGGAAGAATGCCTTCCACGCCGTTGGAACGGACGATTCTGCCGTTTTTCACCCACAGTTCGATCCGGCATCCAACACCACAATAAGGACAGGTGGTTTCCACCCTTTTGTCAATGGCTTCCACCTCCATCGGATGGTTTCTGGGGGCAGCAATCACCTCCCGGTGCAGCTTTTCGACGATGGCGCCCGTAGGACAAAGTTGAATACATTCCCCACAGCCATCACATTCTGAGTCACCCCAAACCCCTGCACCACCAATGATGTAGCTATGGGTGCCCCTTTGGGCAAATGAAAGCACGTTTTTCCCCTGCACCTCATCGCAGGCTTTGATGCACCTGAAGCAGCGGATGCATTTGGATGCGTCGTAGGTGAGTACCGGCGAAGAATCGTCCAAAGGATTTTCCATGTGCTTCCAGAACGGGCTGAACTTTCTCGAGGCGGGGTTTTCCAGTTCATATCTCCGGGCCAGGGCCAGTAACTCATCGCTGTAGGCTCCGTCGTCGTCCATGTTGTGCTCTGCCAGCAGATAATCGATCAGAAAACGGCGTGCCTCCTCCAGTTCAGTATCAAAAGCGGTTATCCGCATTCCCTCCGTTACCGGTGTGGTACATGAAGTTACCATACCTGGGTTGTCGTTGATTTTCACCAGGCACAGCCTGCATGCCCCGGTCGGTGTGAGTTTATGGTGATAACAAAGTCCCGGAATATCGAACCCGTTTTGCCGTGCTACCTGCAGCAGGTTTGCGCCGTTATGCGTGGTCACCTCTTTGCCGTCGATGGTAATATGGATGGTTTCTGGTTTCATGTTGATTAGATTACAGTCTTAGAATGCATCAGAAAAATAGCGGAAGGCACTGGTAACAGGCAATACCGGCGACTGCCCCAATCCGCAGAGGGAGGTTTTTGCCATGGTTTTGGCTTCTGCAGACATCTGTTCCATCAGTGCCGGTTTGTTGCCAGTATTATTGAGCAGTTCCTCCGACATCTCTTCGAGGCGGTGGCATCCGATTCGGCAGGGCACACATTTGCCGCACGATTCGTGCCTGAAAAATTTCAGGATGTTATGCAGCATTTCGGGCACTTTGTCATCTTCGTCCATCACAATTACAGCACCCGATCCAAGTGTTGCTCCGTGTACCTTAAGTTGGTCGTAGTCCATCGGCACATCCAGCAGGGTGGAATCTGCAAAGGTGCCGGCAGCTCCGCCCAGCAGGGCACCTTTGAATGATTTTCCTTTTCTGATACCTCCGCCAAAGCCATACAGAAGGGTGCGCAAAGTTGTGCCCATTGGGAGTTCATACACTCCTGGTTTTTCAACGCTTCCGCTGAGGCAGTATAGCTTGGTGCCGGGCGATTTTTCGGTTCCCTGCGAGCGGTACCATTCCGGGCCATGCAGAATGATGTCGGGGACATGTGCCAGGGTCTCGACATTATTTACCACCGAGGGTTTGCCACGAAATCCTTTCTGCGCCGGGAAAGGAGGTTTGTATCTGGGATTTCCCCGTTTTCCTTCCATCGACTCCAAAAGTGTGGTTTCATCACCACACAGGTAGGATCCTGCCCCTGCGGTCAGATACAGGTCCAGTCTCCTTCCGGTTTGTCCGATATCTTCTCCTGCGAGCCGGGCTTCATAGAGTATATCGATCGCCTGTTGCAGCACATCAATGGATCTGGCATATTCTTTTCTGATGTAGATCCATGCCTCTTCAGCTCCGATCGTCAGTGCGGCAATCATTAACCCTTCAAGGAACCTGAAGGGAACCCCCTCCATGATATAACGGTCTTTGAAAGTACCGGGTTCCCCTTCGTCGGCATTGGCGATCACATATTTCTCCGGTGATGACTCTGCCGCAGCAAACTTCCATTTCATTCCTGTGGGGAAGCCTGCACCCCCGCGACCCCGGAGACCCGAATCGGCAATCGTTCCAATGATTTCAGCCGACTCTTCGGCAAGTGCTTTCCGGAATGCCTGAAAACCCCCTTCTGCCATGTATCCCTCCAGATCCAGCGGAGATAACCGGCCATAACCCCGAAGGGATATCTCTACAGGCTTACCCTGATCTGTCATAAGGTATTGTTGTTTAATGTATTAAGTTTTGATATTGCTTTTTTGGAATCCATCTCCCCCAAAACATGTTCATCTATCATCATCACCGGGGCTTGTTCGCAATGCCCCAGACATTCGGTGTATTCGATGGTGAATTTTTCCCTGCCAGCTATAACGGAATCTTCTTTAACCAGTTCATCCAAAGCGGTTTTAATTTCTTCCCCTCCCCGCATCGAGCAAACCACCGAATTGCATACCCTGATAATATGTTTTCCGCGGGGTGATGTGCTGTACATCGAGTAGTATTTCAGCACTCCATAAACCGACGACAGGGGAATTTTCATCCAGGCTGATACCTGTAACATAGCCTCTGTGCTAACATGGTTCGCAGGATCCGCTTCCTGAATTTCGTGCAATACCTGTAAAAGGTTCTCTCTGTTTGGGGCGTGTTTTGCCAAAATGGTTTTGATATCCATAGGTTTATCCATCAATTATATCTCTGAATATTTTCCGTTCGAATTACTTATTTAGATAGCCAAATATATAAATTAATCTCTGTAAAAACACTCAGAGATCTTTTGAATTCCGGTTCTCATTTTGTTTTTGGTACAATCTGGCAGCACTTTCAAGGTCATCGGCAGTATTGATGTTGATGAAATGATTACCCACTGCCATGGCATCGTTCAAGGGGATAAGACCCAGAAGGTCATTGGATGACAGGAAATGCATGATTTTCAGGCTATGATTATCAAGCAGCCATTTTTCCAGGATCTCTTTTTCATCACATGGCCAGATGCTGAACAGAGGTTCCGGGCCGTTCTCCCCCGCAGGCACCAACACTTTTCCAGGTTTTTGGGACATAAAACCAGCAAGAAAGGTTGCAGCTTCGGGGCTGATGAAGGGCATATCACATGCAGTAACAAGCACAAAGGGATGCTTTGCAGTGGATAAAGCAGTATGAATTCCCGATAGCGGGCCTTTGCCAGGAATCAGGTCGGGGTAGGTGGGAATAGGCCCGTACTCCTCGGGAAGGGGATAATTGGAGATGACAAAAAGATCATCGGTGAGACCTGAAAATTTGTTCAGCAAATTGGATAACAGGGTTCCATCACCCCATGGTATGAGGGCTTTTTGCCGGCCTCCGAACCGGTTACCGGCACCTCCTGCCATTACAGCCACCGAAATGGTGAAGAAAGAATCAGTTCTCATGCGATTTCAAAGATAATCCAAACTTTCATCCGATGAATTTCTGCAGATTTTATACCTTCGGTGCCGAACATTTGATTCATTAACCGTGTTTTATCCGATATGAAATCATTGGATGAATTGCAAAAGCTTGTGGCAGGGAAGCTTAACGAGGAGAGTTTTTCGGGAACTCCGGCTTCCCTGTATGATCCCATTGACTATATCATGTCATTGGGCGGAAAAAGACTGAGGCCTGTATTGCTGCTACTGGCTGCTCAGATGTACGGAAGAGAGCCGGAGAGTGTACTGGATGCTGCGATTGGTATAGAGGTGTTTCATAATTTCACACTGATGCACGATGACATCATGGATCATGCCCCGCTGAGAAGGGGGAAGGCCACTGTGCATACCCGTTGGGATATCAATACTGCTATTCTTTCAGGAGATACCATGATGGTACTTGCCTACGATTTGCTGCTGAAAACCTCCACAAATCACCTTGCGGAGGTGTTGCATACGTTTAATACCATTGCCCGTGAGGTATGCGAAGGGCAGCAGTATGATATGGACTTTGAATCTAAGGATTCAGTTACGATCTCTGATTATATGGAGATGATCAGGCTGAAAACCTCTGTGCTGATTGCCGGTGCCTTAAAAATGGGGGCTCAGATCGCCGGAGCTCCAATCGAGGAGGTGGAGAATCTTTACAGGTTTGGTGAAAAAATCGGGCTGGCTTTCCAGTTGAAAGATGATCTGCTGGATGTTTTCGGGGATGTGGAGAAGTTTGGCAAAGCCACGGGCAATGACATTTTAACCAACAAGAAAACCTTTCTTCTGTTGAGCTGCCTGGAAGCTGCCTCTTCGGAAGATCGTTCGCTTCTGTGCAATTGGTTGGCGGAAAAAAGCAAACCTGAAAAAAAGATCAATGCCGTTACAGAACTTTTCAGAAAATATGGCATTGAGGAGTTAACCAATCAGAAAATCGAAAAGCTATTTACCGAAGGGCTCGAATTTCTGCAGCGCATTCCCGTAGAAAAAGACACCCTGGAGCCACTTTTTCAAATGCTGGAT
>CAZJZF010000022.1:0-13504 GCA_964550385.1 uncultured Lentimicrobiaceae bacterium
TCAAACGTTCCTTCCAGATTTCCCTTTGGTAACCGACCGTATAGACCAGCCCAAATCCATCACTATTGGTTCCCATCGAAACCCCGGGCCCGAAACCTAATTTCAAGCTGTTCGCGGAGTACTCCTGGCCAACAGCATCATTCCCGAACAGTCCTGTTGAAATTATCATCAATGAAGCAATTACTATGTGTTTCATTCCTTGTGAATTTGTTGTATTTCTACTCCTCTGATGTTGGGATACCTATGGATGAGGTTAAGCCCTGATTCATTTTCAAGGCAAGCGAATTAGTTTGTGACAGGAGGTTCCGGTTTCTGAGGAGAGCCGGAGAAACCAGGTGCCCGGGGGACAGGAATGGGTGTACAGAATAAAAATTCCGTCGGCATTGTAAGCTTTTTCCTCAGACAGGTAAAGCTGACCGTCAGGGCCAAAAGCTTCAACCCGGAGGGTGGTAATACCTTCCTGCTTGCAGCAAATCGTAAGGTGATCCCGGAAAGGGTTTGGGAAACAGCCTGTGGCAGCTTCGACCCCGGGCCCTTCCAGTCCCAGCGGCCCCTGCTTCAGCAAAAGATAGGTTTTGATAACTTCGTCGTCTACATCGAATATGCCTGCCACCACGGCTGCATGCAGGCCCACCGAAGTTATCCCTGAATCTGCCGGAGCTATCCATTTGCATTGCCAAATTTTTATATTGTTACCGGTGGTTCCTGCCTCTTTGTGTGTGATGTACCCCGGACCCTGCGAAAGTTGTGTTTGCACCGGGTCGGTTACCAAAAATCCCCCTTCGGTACCCGAAGCTCCCTGGGTGGCCATCTGAAATCCAAATTTCGTGGTGGCAGCCCTGGTGGCGGTAAGGGTTACCGTGTAAGTGTCGGATGGTTGATATCCGATTGCCGGCACATCGGTGGTAATCCATCCGTTTACCGTACTCACCGGTCCCCGGTGGCATCCCATGGTGGCACAGGTAATGCCATCCACCGGCGAACCGGTGTATCCCGGCGGTACCCCGTAAATGCTCGACCAAAGCTTTATCGCCGCAAATATTACCAAAGTCCCCGACAGGGAAAATATCCCCAGCTTCTTCATTGAAACTCTGCCTTCGCCTCTACAGTATAATACACTTCCAGGGAACCATCTCATCCAATTGCACCATTTCTGTTGATCCTACAAAAATAGCCACAATCCTCAATTGTATGCTGTCATTTTTCTCTTTATTTAAACTTATTCTATATTAATTGCTTAATGGACTAAACCCCCTGCCATCTCAGATAATTTGGATACTATTGCACCACTTTTTACTTTAAACTTTAGCCTTTAGCCTTTTAACTTTCACCTTTCATGCCATCCTGCCCGAATATTACTACCTGCCGTTTGATCAATGTACAAATGGGTTTTGTGCATAAATCAGATATAAAAACCTACAAACGAATTTATTGTACGACCGACAGGTATTCTGGCTGCAAAAGATTCCAGTTTAAGAAAAAAGAGGGGTTTTGTCCCGATTTTGTGTTGCCCGATTCGCCCGAGACTCATGTAGATATTTTGGATAGATTTGACAATGAATCAGATAATTAGCATATAATCAAAATACATCAGTATGGCAAAGATGGTAATTGACGACAGGGTATTTGAGGTGGATGGCGACGGATTCCTCACCGATCCTACATTATGGAACGACGAGGTAGCAATACTGTTTGCCCGGTACGACGGCATACAGGAGATGAATGAACACCATTGGGCAGTGGTTCGGGTAATCCGGAAAAATTTTGAGGAAAAGGGGATGGCGCCGATGGTGCGTGTGATCTGCAAGGAGACCGGTTTGAAGCTGAAGGAGATCTACGAATTGTTTCCCCTGGGGCCTGCCCGCGGGGCTTGTCGCGTAGCCGGGCTTCCCAAGCCCGACGGCTGTGTATGAAATAATTACCTCCGCAAGCATGGAATGGTATCAATGGTTTTCGTACGGGGCATTTGCCCTTTGCCTGATGATCTGTCTCTGGCATTTTTTAAGGCTCATCAGGCTTGGTAAGCCTACAGATTATGCATCCCCGGCCGGCAGTGTACCCAGGGGGGTATCTTATGCCTTTACTGCCGGCATGAGTCCGAAGAAAAAGGAATCGGCGTTCCTGCATCTGCCAACCTACGTGGCAGGGATGGTATTTCATCTGGGAATTTTCTTTTCCATTTTTATGTATTTGCTGATGATTTTCTACATTCCGGAACCGGGAAGCCTGATAAGGGTGCTGGCTGCTGCTTTTTTAGCAGTTGGGGCACTTTGTGGCATCGGAATCCTGATCAAACGGTTTGCGAAACCTCTGCTCAGAAACCTTTCCAACCCCGACGATTACATATCAAACATCTTGGTATCCCTTTGCCAGGCTACCCTTGCCCTGTTTCTGGCAGTTCCTTCTGCAGCTCCGGCTTTCTGGATTGTAACTGCGATCCTGTGGCTCTATTTCCCCATTGGAAAACTGAAACACGCGGTATATTTCTTCGCCGCCCGCTATCATCTTGGATTTTTTTATGGCCGCCGTGGCGTTTGGCCTGCACCCAAAGAAATGTGATGTATGGATCAGGAAAAGAGAGATAAAGCACTGCAAATCCTCAGCAGATACGACGACAGCAGGTTGCTTACCCAGTTCAACAGTTGTGTGCATTGCGGCCTGTGTGCTGAGAGTTGTCATTACTACCTTGCTTACAAGGAGGACAAATATATTCCTGCCCGAAAGGTAGAGCTGGTTTCTTCCATTTGGCGACGTTACAACACTTTTACCGGGAAACACTTTCCGGGGCTGGTGGGAGCACGCGATCTCGATGAGACAATGGTGGAAGAGCTCACCGACCAGCTTTTCGGAGCCTGCAGCCTGTGCGGCAGATGTGTTCCTCATTGCTCCATTGGTGTTGATATTTCCTACCTGGTGCAAGTTGGCAGGGAGATGCTGGCAGAGATGGGGATGGTTCCCACTACCCTGCAATCAACGGTTAATGCAGCACTGGAAACCGGCAACAATATGGCCATTCCCACCGAAGAGCTCATCGACACCCTCGACTGGATGGAGGAGGAACTTACCGATGAGCTGGGCGAAAACGGCCCCTACATACCATTGAACCAACCCGGAAAGAATGTGCTGTACACCCTCAATCCACGGGAACCCAAGTTTTTTCCGTTGTCCATTGCCGCCATGGCCAAGATTTTTTACGCTGCCGGTGAGTCGT
Organism: uncultured Lentimicrobiaceae bacterium; assembly: GCA_964550385.1. GTDB lineage: Bacteria > Bacteroidota > Bacteroidia > Bacteroidales > SKPS01 > SKPS01. The sequence goes on from CAZJZF010000022.1 coordinate 3,212, forward strand.
GGACACTCTCCACAAAAATGTACGATGTAACCAATTATGCATTTTTTTCCTGCAACCCTCAGGAGGCCAGGGTGATTACCCAAAGACTTGTAGATGAGGTAACTGAGTTGGGTGCCAAAAGATGTGTGCTGGCAGAGTGTGGCCATGGTTCAAGGGCTTTCCGCTGGGAGGGTCCGAATTATCTTCAGCAATCTTTCCTCTTCGAATATCTTACCAACGTAGAGCTCATGCTCGAGTATTACGAGCAGGGAAGGATAAAGCTCGACCCAAAGAAGAACTCTGGCCGATTCACGATGCACGACCCATGTAACCTGGTACGCAGCGGAGGAGTAATCGAGCCCCAGCGAAAGATTCTTCGGGAAGCGGTAAATGATTTTGTGGAGATGACACCGTATGGGGCAGATAATTATTGCTGCGGAGGAGGAGGAGGACAATTGGCCATGAGTGAGTACAATGAACGCAGAATGAAGGTTTCTGAAGTTAAGGCTGACCAGATCCGCCGCACCGGAGCTACCGTGGTAGTAACCCCCTGCCACAACTGTGTGGATCAGCTGATGCAGATCAACGCCTGGTACAAACTGAATGTGCAGATTAAAACCCTGGCAGAGGTGGTGGCAGATGCCCTGGTAATTGAATGATCTGATTCAAAATCAATATAATACAACTCATATGATATATCTGGATAACTCAGCAACCAGCTTTCCAAAGCCGGAATCAGTGTACACTTTCATGGATCATTTTTACCGTACCCATGGGGTGAGCCCGGGACGTTCGGGTTTTGATGCGGCCATTGAAACGGAGGAATTTGTGGGAGCTACCCGCCGGTTGCTCATGAACCTGTTCAACGGCGACGACCCCAATCGCCTTACATTCAGTTATAATGCCAGTGATTCACTGAACAATATCATTCAGGGTCTGGCGATGCCCGGAGACCATGTCATCACTACCTGCCTGGAGCACAACTCGGTGTTGCGACCGCTGCATCACCTTGAACTGGAGGGACGCATTACCGTAACCTATCTTCCATTTGATGGAAAGGGGTACATCAATCCTGATGATGTAAAAAAGGCGATCCAACCCAATACGAAGATGGTGGTGCTCAACCATTGTTCCAACGTGATTGGTACCGTTCAGCCCGTGGCAGAGGTGGGCAGAATATGCCGCGACTACGGAATTTTCCTGGTGGTTGACACGACGCAGAGTGCCGGAGCGCTGCCCATTGACATGAAGGCAATGTGCATTGATGTGGTTACTTTTACAGGTCATAAATGCCTGATGGGACCAACCGGTATTGGTGGCAGCTATGTAAACGAAAACGTGCCGGTAAGGTATACCCGGTTTGGCGGAACCGGAGTACGTTCGGCCCAGAAAACACATCTGGAGGAGTTTCCCTACCGTTTGGAAGTAGGCACTTTGAACATGCTGGGAGTGGCCGGCCTCAATGCCGGGGTGAAGTGGGTGCTGGAGCAGGGAATGGATAACCTGCACCATCGTGAGATGGAGCTATGGCAGCGGATGGTGAATGGGATGCGCGGAATTGAGGGAGTAATCCTTTATTGCGCTGACAGTCCTGAAAACCACAACCCTGTTCTAAGCCTGAACGTTAAGGGTATGGATTCGGGGGATGTAGGCACCATCCTGGATGTGGACTACAGCATCGCATGCCGCACAGGCTTGCAGTGTGCCCCAAGGGTTCATGAGGTGCTGGGCACCGATAAGATGCATGGTACAGTGCGTCTCAGCATCGGCCCTTTCAACACCGAAGAGCATATTGATGCTGCCATCCAGGCCATTGCAGAGATTGCTGAGATGAAGCGGTAGAAGCAGCACTCTCCAGTATACATAAAGCATCTGAGCAGGGAACCGGCAACTTTCTTACCTTTGCGTATGTTTTTCAAGGATATTCCCGGTCAGGAGGAGATAAAAGCACGGCTGATACGCAGTGTGCTTCAAAATCGTATATCCCATGCCCAGTTGTTTGTGGGGGGTGAAGGCACCATGACTCTGCCTCTGGCAGTAGCCTATGCCCGGTACATCTGCTGCACGAACCGCATGGTGGCGGAAGGGGAGGAGTTGATGGACGATGCCTGTGGCACCTGCCCTTCATGCTTGAAATTCAACCATCTGGCACACCCCGATCTCCATTTTGCATTTCCAACCATCAGCACAGGCTCAGGAACACGCGTCACTTCCGATAATTTTTTGCCACAATGGCGGGAATTGTGGAAGCAAAGCAGTGGTTTTTTCAGTTATACTGATTGGCTTTTAGCCCTGCAGGCCGAGAACAAGCAGCCCATCATTCCGGTAGAGGAGTGTAACCAGATTATCCGGAAGCTAAGTTATAAGTCGTATGAATCGGAGTATAAAGTGATGATTATATGGCTGGCGGAGAAGTTTTTCCATGCGGCAGCACCCAGGATTCTGAAGATTCTGGAAGAACCTCCGGAGAAGACCCTTTTTATTCTGGTTTCAGAGGATACATCCCAGCTTCTCAGCACCATCCTGTCACGAACGCAAATCATAAGATTTCCACGGATTTCCCGTTCCAGCATTGCCGGTTGGCTGGTGGCAAGGGGTACAGAACCGGAGCTTGCAAAGCGGGCAGCGTTCCTTTCGGAGGGCAATGCCCTTAAAGCCCTATCGTTAACCGGCGAGACGGACCTGGCAAATTTCGAGCGGCTGAGAAAGTGGCTACGCCTTTGTTTTAAACCCCAGCAGTCGATGAGCGAGTTGGTAAGCCAATGCGAGGAGTTGGCATCTCTGGGTCGTGAAGCGCAGAAAGAGTTTCTGGGGTACAGCCTTCGCACCCTCAGGCAGTCGTTTTATGCAGGGCAAACCGGTACAACTCCCCTGTACCAGAATGAGGAATCAGAATTCATCAACAATTTCATGCCGTTTGTCCATACCGGAAACGTTGCAGGGTACGATGCTCTTTTCAATGAAGGGATCCTCCATATTGAACGGAATGGAAACCCGAAAATCATCTTCCTTGATATAGCCCTCAAGCTGGTGAAATTGATACGGCAAAAGCATTAATTGTTTTTTGTTACCTTTGCAGGCTATACCCCTGACCCCATGTGCCCACAGGAAAAAGATACGCTCCAGAATATTTTCTTACCCTATGGTTGCTGTAAAGCACCCAAAGCCTTCCAGCGCAATGATGATGTGTTTAAGCATGGCTGTGCCAAACTGGATGTTTTCGACTGGCTGAAAGATTTTCCCGGGCAGCAGCTTGTGCCCGGTTTTGAGCCTGTTGAGGTGAGGTTTAAAAACAGCCGTAAGGAGTTTTACCTTTCCCCTACGGAAATTAAGGTTGCCATCGGCGACATTGTGGCCATTGAGGCATCACCAGGCCATGACATAGGCATCATTTCTCTCACCGGATCCCTGGTATATATGCAGATGAAAAACCGCAGGATAGATCCCAGGCGGTTTGAATTCAAGAAAGTATACCGGAAAGCAAGGTCATCTGATCTGGAAAAGTGGATTTCTGCCACCGAGCAGGAGGAGATGACCAAGTACAAAACACGCAAGATTGCAGCCCGGCTGAAGCTGGATATGAAAATCAACGACGTGGAATTCCAGGGCGACCGTACCAAAGCTACTTTCTATTACACTGCCGACAATCGCATCGATTTCAGGGAGTTGATTCGCGCCATCGCAGAAACATTTTCCATCAGGGTGGAAATGAAGCAGATCGGGGTGCGGCAGGAGGCTGCCAGACTTGGGGGCATAGGGCCTTGTGGCAGGGAGCTTTGCTGTTCCAGCTGGCTCACCAGTTTCAAGTCGGTCTCTACCAACCACGCACGCGGTCAGCAACTTTCACTGAATCCCCAGAAACTTGCCGGACAGTGCGGTAAACTCAAATGTTGCCTCCAGTTCGAGTATGACTGTTATGTGGATGCTCAAAAGGACTTTCCGGATACTTCTGTGCGCCTTCGCACCACCAGAGGAGATGCAGTGCACGTAAAAACCGATGTACACAAGCGATTGTTGTGGTACACCTACGCAGATGGTCAGGGAGGTTTTACCCCTATTACGGTGGATGATGTGAAAAAGATCATCTCCATGAACCGTAACCGGCAAATGCCACAGGGTTTGGATGAGTTCGAGGCAAAAATTCCGGATAAGCTCCAGAGCGATATGCCACCACAGGCAGATGCTTACCAGAACTTCGTTTAAATTCACAACGATGATATACGGGGCACAGGCATTAACCCCTTTGAAACATGGCTTTATGCGGCTAAATAAAACCTATCCCCTCCCATGCAAACTGCCCGCAGTGTGGGTGTTGTTGATTTTTGCAACCCTGCTATCAGGTTGCGACAGGGTCAGACTCTTTGAAGACCAGATAACGCTCGAAGAAAATCGCTGGAATACAGGGGATTTTGTCCGGTTTACCTTTCAGGTTCCCGACACAGAATCTCCTTGTAATCTGTATCTTACCATTAGAAACACCACCGATTATTCGTACAGTAACCTCTATCTGCTCCTGCATACCATTCTGCCCGATTCTACCGTAGCTGCCGATACACTGGATTTGCCACTGGCAACTGTTGATGGAAAATGGCTGGGAAGGGGGAATGGAAAATACCGCGACAGCAGGATTCTCATCAGATCCGGTTTCCGGTTTCCGGTGGCTGGTACCTATCATCTGGAAATTGAGCAGGCGATGCGTGAACAGGAGCTAACGGGGATTTCTGCCATAGGATTGAGAATCGAAAAACCTGAAAAATAAACTCTAAAACCTTTCGTCAATGACGGATCGCAACGGTCAGATTGGTAAGATTATCAGAAGGATGTGGCGCCTTTATTTCGGTGCTGTGGGATTCATGGTTCTGATGCTGGTGCTTGCCGGCATCGGCGCTTTTGGCTATATGCCCGATCTGAGGGAGCTCGAGAATCCCAAAAGCCAGCTTGCTTCTGAAATCTATGCCTCGGATGGTGCCCTGCTGGGGACTTACTATCACGAGAACCGCACGAATACCCGGTATGAAGAGATCAGCCCCAACCTGATCAATGCTTTGGTTGCCACCGAAGATGTCCGTTTTGTTAAGCATTCCGGTATGGATCTTCGCTCAATGGGAAGGATGGTATTTGGTGTACTTACTTTTTCGCCCAAGGGGGGAGCCAGCACCATTACCCAGCAGCTAGCCAAGAATCTGTTTCCCAGGGAACGAAAGTCGAAACCGGGACTGGTGCTGATGAAATTTAAGGAATGGGTGCTTGCCTCCAAACTCGAAAGACGCTTTACCAAGAAGGAGATCCTGATGCTCTATTTCAATACGGTATCCTTCGGAAACAACAGCTATGGGGTAAAAATTGCCGCCAAAACCTATTTCGGCAAGGAGCCTGCAGAGCTCAACATCGAAGAATCGGCAATGCTGATTGCACTGCTCAAAGGCCCCAGCTTTTACAACCCCAAAAAACACCCCGAAAGGGCACTTGCCCGCAGAAATTTTGTGCTGCGACAGATGGGCAAGGCAGGCTATCTTACACTGAATGAATATAAAGCATTGGAAGACAAACCTGTAGATCTTTCAAAGTATCGTCTGCTTGACCATATAACGGGCCCTGCACCCTATTTAAGGGAACATCTGCGCCATTTGGTTACTGAATGGGCAAAGAATTACCGTAAACCGGATGGTACCTCCTATGATATCTATAAAGATGGCCTGAAAATTTACACTACGATCGACTCAAGAATGCAGAAGTATGCTGAAGAGGCCATGACAGAGCACCTGAAAGGATATCTTCAGCCAGAGTTTTCCAAACACTGGAAAGGACATAAAAACGCGCCATTCTATCAGTTAAACGATGAGGAAACGGAAAAGCTCCTGCGGCAGGCCATGCGTCGCTCCGACCGGTATATCACCATGAAGGCCGATGGTTCATCGCAAGCTGAAATCGAGCAATCATTCCATACCAAAACAGATATGACGGTGTTTTCCTGGAACGGAGACATCGACACGGTAATGACTCCCTGGGATTCTATACGCTACTACAAATTTTTCCTCCGTTCAGGGATGGTATCCATAGATCCCCTTACCGGCCATGTGAAAGCCTATGTGGGGGGCATCAATTTCAAGCATTTCAAATACGATCAGGTAGTTGACGGGAAGCGGCAGGTGGGCTCCACCTTCAAACCCTTTGTGTATACCATTGCTATCCAGGAAGGGGAATCACCCTGTGCAGAATATCCCAATACACCTGTAAACATCCAGTTGGAGACCGGACAGGTGTGGTCGCCACGCAATTCAGGCGATCACAAGGATGGTCAGATGGTGAATCTGAAAGAGGCTCTGGCACATTCTATCAACCGTATATCTGCCCGGCTTATTGACCGGTACAATCCTGCCGCAGTGGTGCAACTGGTGAAAAATCTGGGAATCACCTCCAACATTCCTGCAGTACCCTCCATTTGCCTTGGCACAGCCGATCTGTCGGTAATGGAGATGACCGGAGCCTATGCAGCCTATGCCAACCGGGGAGTGTACACACGACCGATGCTTATTACCCGCATTGAGGATCGCCACGGAAGCGTTTTACAGGCATTTTCCTCCGAAACCCGTGATGCCATGAGTGAAAAGACTGCTTACCTGATGGTTGAGCTGATGAAGGGGGTGGTACAGTACGGTACCAGTACCAGATTACGAAGTCGTTATGGCCTCAATTACCCGATGGCCGGCAAAACCGGTACTACCGATAACAACTCCGACGGATGGTTTATCGGGCTTACGCCCAGCCTGGTTACAGGTGTTTGGGTGGGCTGTGAAGACCGCAGTGCCCATTTTCGCTCTACTGCATTGGGCCAGGGTGCCAGTATGGCATTGCCCATTTGGGCACTCTATATGCAGCGCGTGTACAAGGATCCCAAACTCGATATCAGCACAGGTGATTTTCCGAAGCCTGAGATTCCCATCAACGAGACTTTCAACTGCGAAGAGTACCGGCGGGAAGAATACCGCCCGGCATCCCCTGGAGGAAAATTTTAACTCCTTTTTCCCATGTCAGAATCCGGAGCACAACCCAGAAAACTCGATATCGTAGTGTCGGTATTCAACGAAGAGGAGATGCTAGAACCTTTCTTTCTGAAGTTGCAGGAAAGTTTGCGGGAGGTGTCCTGGAATTGGAGGGTGATATTCGTGAATGACGGAAGCACCGACCGATCGGCTGAAGTACTCAATCATCTGGCAAAGAACCATTCTGGTGTGGCGGTGATCCATTTTTCCAGAAACTTTGGACACGAGGCCGCAATGCTGGCAGGCGTTGATGCCAGCAATGGTTCGGCCTGTATTTGCATGGATGCAGACCTGCAGCATCCCCCTTCTGAGATTGTTGCCATGCTGAATGCCTTTGAAGAGGGTTACGAAGTGGTGAACATGACCCGGGCTTCCCGTAGCGATGGCGGGATGTTGAAGAAACTTTCATCTGCTCTTTTCTACTCCATCATCAACCGCCTCAGTCCGGTGAAATTTGAGAGAAATGCATCTGATTTCTTCCTGATCTCTTCCAGGGTAGTTAAACTTTTAAAAACGGAGTACCGCGAACGCACCCGTTTCATCCGAGGCTACACCCAGATTGTTGGATTCAAAAGAACTTCGCTGGTTTATCATGCCGGAACCAGGGATTTCGGGAAAAGCAAATATGGATTTTACCGGTTGATGCTGCTCACTTCGGGTGCCATTGTTACGTTTTCGCGGCTGCCACTGCACCTGGGTATCCTGATGGGAGTGATCAGTGCCTTTTTCGCGCTGGGGGTAACTGTGTACTCCATTATCATGAAAATCGCCGGCCAAGCCCCTCCGGGTTATACTACCATTATTGTGTTCATCAGCGTCATGTTTGCCATCCAGTTTTTCCTCATCGGAATCCTGGGTTTATACATCGGGTATATTTTCGAAGAAAACAAGAAAAGACCCATTTACATCATAGACCGCACTTATGGAATTGAAAACCCTGACTCCGGTTCTGACCTTTGAGAAGCTTAAGCGGTATGACCTCTGGCGAACCTTTGTTGTACTTTTCGTCAATATCATCATTCTTTTCGCGGTTTTTGGCGATATGCCCCTGAGGCTCAATCAGGTTAGCTTTGCAAAAGATGGCGACGGGGTGAAAAGTTATTATGCCACTATGTGGCACATTCGATACGATCAGAGCCCCGAATGGTTCACCGGCATGAATTATCCTTACGGGGAGCATATTTTCTATACCGATTCACAGCCCTTGCTGTCCAATTCCATTCGCTGGATATCACATCACATTGCCGATATAAGTTTATGGACTCCGGGTATTATCAACAGCTTTCTGCTGATATCCATACTAATCGGTGCAATTTTTCTCTACCTTGTATTGCGCAAGGCAGGTGTGCATTTTCTGGCAGCCATTATCGGGGCAACAGCCCTGGTTTGGCTCACTCCCCAGCTGGGCAGGTTGGGTGGGCATTTTTCCCTTTCATACGTTTGCAGTTTGCCGGGAATTATACTCCTCTTAATGCTGTATGCAGAAAGGCCATCGTGGTGGAGGGCGATACTGGTGGCAGGATGGATGCTATTGATGGCACTTACCCATTTCTATTTCTTCGGTATTGCGGCTGTGCTGCTGTTGGTCTTTTGGCTCTATACATTTGTGTATGCTCCCGGGGGGAAAAGAGTTTTATTTATGAGGCTGATGCATCTGGTCCTTCAATTGGTGCTGCCTGTGTTACTGGTGCAATTGTATGTAAAACTTACCGATCCGGTTACGGGACGTCCGGAGGTGCCTTTTGGCTTCATGTTTTACCGGGCGTACCCTGAAAGTGTATTTCTTCCCCTTCAAACTCCTTACTTCCCGAAACTTGGCACCCTGCTGCAAATGAGGCATGTGCAGTGGGAAGGGTATGCCTATGTGGGGCTTGTGGGTACCCTTTTCTTTCTGGGTACTGTGGGGTTTCTGATATCGCAGGTTGTAAAAGGAAAATTCCGCAAAGTACTGAGTCCTTTCGGAGATCCTTTTACAGGTATCCTCTTTTGGGCAGGCACCCTGGCTCTGCTCTACTCCTGGGCTGTTCCTTTCGTGTTCGGACTTGAGGGGTTGCTCCACTATCTGGGGTTTGTCCGCCAGATGCGAGGTGTGGGACGGTTTGCCTGGCTATTCTTCTATGGATTTAATATATTGATTATTATTGCAGTATGGCGATGGCATTCTGCCCGTAAGAGCACCTTCTCTGTGATTGCCATGGCTGTAATTCTTACCATACTCTGTGCTGATGCCTGGAACAACACCCGGGGATTAAAGAACCACATCGACAATCCTTTTACCCTGCCAGAACCTGAGAAAGGTTTTAGGGTCGATGCAAAACAGTATCAGGCTATTGTGCCACTGCCTTATTTTCATGTAGGTTCAGAAAACCTCTGGTGGACGGATGATGCCGGGCTTCTGAATTCCCTTATGCAGATTTCTTTGGCCAACGGAATACCCACCACCGGACAATTTCTTTCACGTACCTCCATTCCTCAAACCTTTTCGCAGGTAGAACCTTTTTTACCCCTGAATCCCGATCCTCAGGTATTTGACCGGTATGATAACCGAAAGTTGTTGTTGGTTTCTGCCTTAAACTGGTCTTATGCGTCACTCTATCAACGACTTATAGATACATCAAAGAACTTGTATGCCAATGACCGTATTCGATTGTCCGAGATTTCAATGGAGGCTTACCGTGCCATTCTTTCAGGTACCTCCAAAACGATTTCCTTCTCCGGGGGATTCACTCCTGTTGCTTCGGTGATGGTGGAAGCACTGAAAAACTATAAGGGCATCTTTTATGAGCAGGTTCCAGCGCAAACCTGCAAAGTGCAGGTTAGGATGGTGGTAAAAGGGTTTACCGGAGATGTGGTTCCGCGGAGCGGGTTACAGTATTATTTCAGAGATGAAAAAGAAAGAGATCTCATTGAAAAATGGGAAACGCTAGGTGCTTTTTTGGCAGGGTTTAACGGGGATGACGGTTATCTTTTGGCAACTTTCGAGGTTCCTGCCGGAGCAGTAAATATGGGTCTGGCAATCCATAATCCAGACAGCAAAACCCGAAATGTGCAGATTGAGGAAATCGGAATCCGATGGATTCCCTGCGCAGAGTAGCTCTTTCAGCGTAAGTTGGAAGGCTTGATTTTTCGAATGATTTCTGCCGATTTCTCCGGATCCAGGAGGTAAAAAGTGTGTCCTGATGTGCTGGTATCCATACCAATTACACCCAGCAGCACGAAGTTTATAATGATTCGCTCTGCCAGATGGTACGGGATGGCAGCCTTGCGCCTG
>CAZJZF010000023.1:0-13295 GCA_964550385.1 uncultured Lentimicrobiaceae bacterium
AAGGTGTTAAAGCAATCGGGGGTGCTTGAAGGGATCAATGGGATCGTACCAGTGCCGCTTCACCCGAAAAAAGAGCGTAAAAGGGGGTACAACCAAAGCCTGATGATTGCACGCGGTTTATCGCATGAGCTTGGGGTGCCGGTTATGGATAAGCTGGTGAAAAGGTGCACCCACAGCGACAGTCAGACCCGAAAAGACCGTTACAGTCGCTGGGAGAATGCCAAAGACCGGTTTATGCTGAAAAACAATGCTATTGCAAATGGTATGCATCTTCTGCTGGCAGATGACGTCATCACCACCGGCAGTACCCTGGAAGCACTGGCGCACACTTTTGACCATCTGGATTCGATTACCCTCAGCGCTGTAAGTATCGGCTTTGCCTGTTGACAAATCTCCTATGCTGGTTTTGAATTATTGATCTTCGGCAGAAATCCTTATCGTTTACGTATCTTTGTTCCAAACAATTCCAGATATGAAGAACAAATCCCTTGTATTGTCTGTAGTGCTGCTATTGGCTGCAGGCCTGGTATTCACCTCGTGCGGTCGGAAGAAGGAGCGTGCCCGGACGCAGGTGAAAACCATCAACTACGAGCATCAACTGGTCATAAACCGGTTGGATGCGCTGGAGCGGTCGCTGGAATCGTACGTTCCATCCATCATGGACAACACGTACCAGGAAGTTTTGAACCAACTCGATAGCTCAACCGTGGTGATAAAAGCCCTCAAACCTTTAAAAGAGGATGAAGACCTTCGTGATGATGCTGTATTATTGTTCGACACCTATCGTCTGCTGATGAAAAATGAGTACAGTGAAATGGTACGAAGGCAAAAGAAGCCCGCAGGCACTTTTACTGCCGCCGATGAGTTTCTGGTGGCCAACCTGGGCAAGTATGTGTTTATCAACCGGAAGCGAGCCAGGGAAAAATTCGAAAAAGAGGCAGCCCGGGTTCTGGCACTCTACAACATTCCCTTTGAACCGGTAACAGAGGAGGCACCAGAGGTCAGCTCTTCCAAAACCCCGGATTCAGTAAAATAAGCACGGTAAAGATTTCGAGGCGACCGATCAGCATAAGTATGGACAGCACCCATTTACCGGCGGCTGGGATATGGCTGTAGTTTTCAACAGGCCCCACTGACCCGATTCCCGGGCCGATATTCCCCAGGGAAGCAATCACCGAGCCGATGGCTGATTCAAAATCGAGCCCCAAAAAGCTCATGGCAATGGTGCCAAGCACAAAAAGCCCCATGTAGAAAAAGAAGAAAGCCAGCACTTTTGTGATGATCTCCTGCCCTACTGGCTGGCCGTTGAATCGTACAGGGATATACGCCCTGGGATGCACCAGCCTTTTCAGTTCTACCAGGCTGCTTTTTACCAGCAACAACGTGCGCACTGCCTTGATGCCACCCCCGGTTGACCCTGCACTTCCACCGGTAAACATCAACAGAAAAATCAAGAACCAGATAAAAGGTTTCCAAAGCAGGTAATCGGCTGAAACAAAACCGGTAGTGGTAACAATGGATACTACCTGAAAAGTAGCATCTCTGAAAGCTTTTTCGGCTGGAAGCCCATGAAAGGCAAACAATAAACCCCCAATGAGAATCCCCATCCCCAACACCATAAAAAGATAATAACGAAACTCCTCATTCCTGAATACCCTAAGCACCTCGCGGTGGAGCAGCAGGTAATGCAAGGTAAAGTTGGTGCCTGCCATGATCATAAAAACAATGATGACATATTGGATATAGGGTGAAAATCCGGCAACGCTGTCATTGTAGGTCGAAAATCCTCCGGTAGCCATGGTGCTGAAGGAGTGGCAGAGGGAGTCGAAAAAGCTGAGTCCTCCGGCCATCAGCAGAACAGTTTGCAGGATTACAAACCCGAAGTAGATCAGCCAAAGCCTTTTAGCGGTCTGGGTAATCCTGGGATGGAGCTTATCGGTCTTCAATCCGGGAACCTCGGCAGCAAAAAGCTGAGAACCCCCAATTCCAAGAAAAGGGAGCACAGCAAGGGAAAGCACGATGATTCCCATCCCCCCGATCAGGTGGGTCATGCTTCGCCAGAACAGGATCCCTTTGGGAACGGATTCTATGTCAGACAGCACCGATGAACCTGTTGTGGTGAATCCCGACATGGTCTCAAAAAAAGCATCCGAAAAGTTGGGGATTACTCCGCTGAGGCTATAAGGTAGAGAACCGAACAAGCTGATAATTAACCAGGAAAAACTAACAATAATATACCCTTCACGTTTTCCGATCGAATTTTCTTCATTTCGCTTTATCAGAACGAAAGGCAGCAGCCCTGCCAGCCCTGTAATCAGCCCTGAAACCCAAAGTGCATGGATGTCGTGCGATCCGTAATAAATGGAAAAGGGAATGCCTGAGATGATGGCAAGCCCTTCGATAATCAGCATGATACTGATCATCCGAAGGATGTGTCGCCAGTTGATTTCAGACCAGGTTCGCATAATAATAACTGCTAAGAGGCAAAAGCCTCATTAGTTGAACAATTTGTCAACCTTGCTCATCGCCTCAGGAAGGGAAAATACCACAACCTTATCGTTGGGCAGCACCTCCAGGTCACCTACAGCGATCAATCCTTCGTTCTTCCTCACCAAACCACCAATAATGGCATTTCCCGGAAACTTGATATCCCGGATCATTTTGTGGGTAACCTGTGATTTTTCTTTTACCAGGAATTCCAGCACATCGGCATCCACTCCATTGAGACATTTGATGGAAGTCACCTGGGCATCGAGGGTAAAGCGCACGATGTGGCTTGCTGTAATCAGCTTTTTGTTGATGATGGTATCGATACCCATATTCTGGGCTATGTCGATAAAAGTGATATTTTCTACAAGGGCAATCGTACGTCTGACACCGTATTTTCTTGCCATGAGGCATATCAGAATATTGGTTTCCGAATCCCGGGTAACAGCAATTACTGCATCCATATTGCGCACCCCTTCGTCCTCCAGGAGTGCCATATCTCTGGCATCACCGTTGATTACCAGGGTTTTGGTAAGCACAGATCCAAGTTGTTCACAGCGTTCACGGCTGATATCGATCACTTTCAGGTTAAAATCGTGTTCCAGGCTTGTTGCAGCCAGCCGTCCGATCCTTCCCCCTCCAATGAGCATCACATTCTTGATGTCGATTTTGGTTTTTCCACTCAGGGCTATCATCTGGTCGATCCCTTCCGGCTTGGTGATAACATAGGCCAGATCGTCAACCAGAAACATGTCATCGCCCCTTGGGATGATGGTTTTCCCCTGCCGGTGGATGGCTACAGCCCTGAAAGCCAATGCCGGATACTCCAGTGCCACCTGCGACAAAGTCCTGTTGATCACCCTGGCATTCTGATCCAGCTTGATGAGAAACAAAGAGAGCTTTCCGCCTGAAAAATCAAACACTTCGGTGGCAGCAGTCTGGTTGAGCAGGTCGATGATCTCGCGGGCTGCAATGCTCTCCGGGCTTATAATTGAGTCGACCCCAAGACTTTTCAGCATGGCCCTGTTTTCAGGCTGGAGGAACTCCGAATTGTTTACCCGGCAAATGGTACGTTTGGCTCCCAGTTTCTTGCCAATGACTGCCGTAACAATGTTTACCCTTTCATCATGGACCACAGATATCAGCAAATCGCATTCTGACACACCCGCGCGTTCCAATACCGAAACAGACGTAGAGTCACCGGTGATGGTGAGCAGGTCGGTCTGCGACTCAAGCATTTCCAGCAGGTCGCGATGCGGATCCACAATGGTGATGTCGTGGTGCTCGTCCGAGAGAAGCTTTGCTATGTGGAACCCAACTTCACCGTCACCGGCAATAATAATTTTCATCCTGAATATGATTTGCAGAAAATGGCCGCAAAGATAGTGGATTAGTCTTTGATCCTGGCAAGCCTGGCAGTGGTTGTAACTGTGGTGGTTTTCATGATAAATCCCAGACCCAGTACAGGCTTTTCAGTCTTCGTTTCGAACTGGGGATAAAAAACCACATCATACCCGGGGTTAGCTTTCATCAGCTCATACAAGGCATAATTGGAGGTCTTGTCAGCAACAACCCCTCCTACAACAGGAATCATGGAAAGGTTAATGCCAAGAGATCCACCCTCCACAGCACCTGTCTCCTTCTTAAAAAGCCGGGTCCAGTCAATCGTCAGGATCATAGTGGAAGTTGCCGTTGCACTGACCTGTTCTGAAAAGGTGAAGTCGCTTTTCGTAAATTCTACCCTGGCATTGGGTTCGCGCATGCTTTTGTGTACCGTGGTACACCCGGTCATCATCAGAAATCCGGCGATCGCAATCAGAACAAGAGTTTGTGTTTTTTTCATACTCATTTTTTATTAAGGTTAATACCTGTGGTTAAGAATGTTGAAAGACAAAGATTGTTGCTCCAACAACCTATACAAAGATAGTTATTCGGACATAAAAAGGAAAAACTGTTTTAGTAAAGAAAGTGATCGTAAGGAAACCTTTTGATATGAATAGCCTTAACCTCTTCATACAGCAATTTTTTCAATTCGTCGAAATGGGTTTTGTATTTGGCCGATATGAACACCGCCCGGTTCTCCTGTTTTCCCATCCACGATTGTTTAAGCTGCTCGAGGGTGGGTCTGGGCTCAGTTTCAGGAAACAGGTCGTCGGGATCCGGAGGTTCAAAGGTATAGGCATCGATCTTGTTGAACAGAAAAATCATCCTCTTATCGGCTGCACCTATCTCCTGAAGTGTTTGATTTACAATGGCAATCTGTTCTTCAAACCCCGGATGGGAAATGTCGATGATGTGAAGCAGTATATCGGCTTCACGCGTTTCATCCAGCGTAGACTTAAACGACTCCACCAGGGTATGGGGCAGCTTGCGGATAAACCCAACGGTATCAGCAATTAAGAACGGGAGATTATCTATCACCACTTTTCGTACCGTGGTATCCAGTGTGGCAAAAAGCTTGTCCTCAGCAAACACATCTGCCTTGGCAAGCTGGTTCATCAGGGTAGATTTTCCCACATTGGTGTAGCCTACCAGGGCAACCCGCACCATCTTTTCGCGGTGTTTACGCTGTATATACTTTTGCTTGTCGATCTCCCGCAGTTTCTCTTTCAACAGGGTTATTTTCTGTCTGATGACGCGCCGGTCGGTTTCGATTTCCCGTTCTCCGGGGCCCCTCATCCCGATGCCACCCCTTTGCCTTTCAAGGTGGGTCCACATTCGGGTAAGCCTGGGCAGCATATATTCGAGCTGGGCAAGCTCCACCTGCACCCGGGCATGGGAGGTGCGCGCCCTTCTGGCAAAAATGTCGAGTATTAAATTATTGCGATCCAGGATTCTGCATTTCAACTCCCGCTCGATATTGCGCAATTGCGACGGGGCAAGCTCGTCGTCGAACACCACCAGATCAATATCTGCCTCCCTGATGTAAGCTCCGATCTCCTGTAACTTCCCGCTACCCACAAAGGTTCTGGGATCGGGGTACTCAAGTGCCTGGATGAAACGCTCCTCCACAACACCTCCGGCTGTATCCACCAGAAACTCCAACTCATCAAGGTATTCATCTACCTTCCGCTTGTCATAACGGCTGGTGATTACCCCTACCAGTACTGCCCTCTCCTCCATTGAATTGTTTCAGATAAAATTTTCACTGCATCTGTGCAGTTATCACGATGATAATAAAGTGGCGAAAATACACAATTTCAGCCGATTTATCCGTTCTGTCTCCACCATAGCTTCCGCCGGGTTGCAGGAATATCCCTATGTTTGTACTAAGAAACTGTATTCCCCTTGAAATGGTCCCTTAGGTATAGCATTATTTTACTGCTTTTTTGGCAGGGACTGGCAGCCTCTGCCCAGCCCTGGTCGTCGCTGCGCCGTAAAGTAATTACTTTGAGCGATACAGTTTTACATCTCGACACTCTGACCATTGCCCCCGGCACGTTTTCACTCATCTCCAGGCAGGGCGACACCCTGCCATCTTCCCTCTGGAGGCTGGAACCCCTTACAGCAAAACTTTTCCTAAGCCCCGCACTGTTACAGGGCGAAGATAGCGTCTTGCTGGCGGTTTACCGCGTGTTTCCTTTCCGCCTGAAACCGGAATACTATGATGAAGCACTTCGCCCTGAACCCGAGCTGAAATCGGCTGCCGACAGGTCGTACCTCTATACCCCTCTCGAACGTCAACAGGAGCCTTCCGAGGATTTCTTCAGCTTCGGGGGGCTGCAGCGCAGCGGCTCCATCTCTCGTGCCATCACCGTTGGAACAAGCCAGGATGCAGTGCTCAGCTCTGCCATGAACCTGCAGCTTTCGGGGGAGCTGGCTCCAGGAATCACCGTAGCAGCAGCGATCACCGACAACACCATCCCCATACAGCCCGATGGCACCAGCCAGCAGCTCAGGGAGTTCGACAAGGTGTTTATCAAAGCTTCCGGCAAAGGATGGGAAACCACCGCCGGCGATTTTGATATTACCAACGGCTCAGGAGAATACCTGCAGTTTGCCAAAAAGGTGAAAGGAGCTATGTATACTGGTGAGTGGAAAGCCGGCAAGGAATGGAATCTCACCTCCCGCCTGGCAGGAGCAGTTGCCCGGGGGAAGTACGGTGTAACGCGGTTCAACGGCACAGAAGGAAACCAGGGGCCCTACCAGCTTCGGGGTGCCAACAACGAAAACTTCATCATGGTGCTGGCAGGTTCAGAAAAGGTTTACCTCGATGGGCGCCTGTTAACCAGAGGAGCCAATAACGATTACGTCATCGACTACAATAATGCCCAGATCACCTTCACCCCCCGGATACCGGTAACGCAAGACAAACGGTTTGAGGTGTCCTATGAATATGCAGAGCGATACTACAACCGCACCATGGTGTATCTGCAACAACAGGCCACCCGCCCCGGGGTGTCGCTTCAGTTTCAGTATTACCGCGAACAGGATCTCCGCGGACAGCCCCTGAGCCAGGAGCAGCTCATCGACGATAACCGTGCACTGCTCCAGGCTGTAGGTGATTCGGCAGCGGGAGCCGTGGTGCCCAATTACCGCGAAGTGCCCTACAACAACAGCGAGGTGCTCTACCGCCGTACAGACACGCTGGTAAACGGAACCCTTTATAGTCCAGTGTTTGTATACAGCAACAACCCCGACAGCGCCCTGTGGCGGCTGGGATTCAGCTACACCGGTGCAGGGCGGGGCAGCTACATCCAGTCGGCCAGTGCCGCCAATGGCAGGGTTTTTACCTGGATAGCTCCGGTGGCCGGGATCCTCCAGGGCGACTATGAACCGGTTATTTTGCTTATCACCCCCAAAACACAGCAGATTGCCACTTTTTCGGGTGCCTGGAAACCCGGTAACGGGCTCAGCCTTCACCTCGAAACCGCCCTGTCGGGGAATGACCTGAACACCTTCAGTACCCTGAATGATGACGATAACACAGGAATAGCCCTTACCACCGGGGTGCAACACGTCTTCCGGCCCGGAGGCGACAGCAGCGCCTGGCGTATCGAAAGCGGATTGCTGTACCGTCTGGTAACCCCGAGATTTTCTGCCGTAGAAAGATTCCGCGAAGTGGAATACGAGCGCGACTGGAATATCACAGGACTCACCCCCTATCGTGAGCACCAGGGTAAGTTTTCGGTAAGAACATCTCACAACCGTTTAGGGTATCTGGAATACCTTTTCGAACCGATGCTGAGAGGACCTGCTGATAAGGCCCTGCGCCATACCGCTGCCCTGCAGCTCAACCGCGGAAAGTGGGCTTTGTCGGGCAGAGCCTCCATGCTTGGCAACGAAAATGCAGTGATGCCCGCCACTTTTTTCCGACACCGGGCGAATCTCAGTCGCAAACTGGGACTGTGGAACCTCGCACTGCTACACGAAGGGGAGTCCAACCGCCAGTACTTCCCCGGCAGAGATTCACTGAGGACAACCTCCTTTTTCTTCCGCCGCTGGCAGGGTTCGGCCGAACGGGGCGACACCGCAAAGCTGCTGGTAAGAATCTCCGGCGGCCATCGGGTCGACCTGTTGCCACTGCTCTCCGATTTTGGCGTGAATACTGGCAGCCGCGCCTCCGAAGTGTCGGCAGGAATCGCCTCGGCACACATCCCCAACCACCGCTTCGACCTCAACCTCGGATACCGTCAACTGGCCACCAGCGGAATTTCCCCTTCGCCAGACCCGGAAGAGAGCCTGCTGGGACGCGCTGAATACCACCACAAACTGCTGAAGGGTCTGGTGCAGGGATCCATGTTTTACGAGTTCGGTTCGGGACTCGAATACCGTAAGGAGTTTGCTTACCTCGAAGTATCCCCGGGGCAAGGGATCTACACCTGGAAAGATTTCAACGGCGACAGCATCAAACAGCTCGATGAGTTTGAAGTGGCAGTTTTTCAGGATGAAGCAAACTTCGTGCGCATCTATACCCCAACCCAGCAGTACGAACGGGTGTACACCATGCAGTATACCCAGTCGCTGAATATCCAGCCAGCGCTGTTAACAAGCCTCAAAGGCAAATGGGGGCGGTTTGTTTCCCGTTTCTCCGACCAGGGAAACTACCGCATCGAACAGAAAGTGGGAGGAGAAAACCTTACCGCCGCCCTCGACCCGTTTGGGTTTGATGCCGGTAAGCCCGACCTGGTAAGCCTCAGCTACCTGCTTCGGAATACCCTCTTTTTTAACCGCTCAGCGCCACGCTTTGGACTGGATTACACCACCGCCATCAGTAACTCAAAGGTGTTGATGGTCAACGGTTTTGAATTACGAACCCAGAAGCTCAATACCCTGCGTGGACGGGTGGTACCCCTGAAAAACTTTATGCTCCGAACCGAAGGAAATCTGGGTACCCGCAGCCGCAGCTCCGAATTTTTCGTGCTGAACAATTATCGCCTCAGCCTCTGGAGTATTTTGGCAGAGCTGCAGTATCAGCCTGGCACACAATACCGTGCATCAGCGAAATATCAGTACAGCGACAAAAAGAACACCGAAGGGAGCCTGGGTGAAAAAGCCACCCTTCACCGTACAGGCATTGAATTCAGGTACAATATTCCTCAGAAAGGAGCTGGCCTGCAGGCACAGGGCGAATGGATCCTCATAGGTTACAATGCCTCACAGCAAAGTTCCATCGCTTTCGAAATGCTTGAAGGGCTTAGTCCCGGCACCAACTACACCTGGATCCTGGGATACCAGCAAATGCTGTCGGATAACCTGCAGATTGCCCTCCAGTACAACGGGCGTAAATCAACCGGCACCCCGGCAGTCCACACCGGAAACGTACAGGTGCGCGCCTCCTTCTGATTCATACCTCACGTAGTAAATCCTCTACATCCCCTTACTCCATTACCCTAAACAACTAAACGTATCAACGAATAAACAACCTAACAAATTTTTCAATCGGCAATTTTACGAATTTAAAAAAAAGATATCTTTGCACCCTCAAACCACTGCCTGATGGTGTAACTGGCAACACGTCTGACTCTGAATCAGAAGAGTCTAGGTTCGAGTCCTAGTCGGGCAACACTCAAAATCAACCACTTGTATTGAAAGATGCAGGTGGTTTTTTAATTTCCTTCGCGACGCAGTCAAGGACGGAACTCTCAATACGTACAATCACTCACAAGCTCACCCTTTCATCCTGCCCTCTGGTGTTGCACTTCACTCTCAACCCCTCAGAGGAGAGCTGTAGCATTCATATCCTGGAACCGGAAACCCAGATCTTTGAACATCGATTCTTTGAAACTGGCTCTTCCTAAGCACATCGTCTCCTCCTGCTTACTTGATCGCCAGAAAAATATTATACGTTGTTGAAAAGAGTATTTTTTACCGTATCTTTGTGTTATCCATAACCATCAGAGTTGTTGACAATGAGGAACTTTGCTCATCTGATCCGGTGGTTGACCCAGGGGCTGCTTGGCTTGGGATTTTTGGTGGTCGGCAACAGCTCTCTCCTGGGTCAGGCAGGTATAAGATTGGGTTACGCTGGAGCCTTTGTTCAGCTCAGAGAGACCAACCGTCTGATTTATGTGTATAACCTGAAACCGGGTTTCGATAAGCCAATGGATCACGTGCGAATGATGCACGGGCTGAGTGTTACCTTTTACAAAGCTATCGATGACGATATCCGCTGGGAGATCCGCTGGCAAAACCGTCATAGGATCACCGCATCAGAAATTACCACAGCAGGCGAGCATTACCGCAGGGAGATCAAAATCCGACAAAACTGTCTGAGTGGGGGATATTACTTCGGCAATCCTGTTTATCTGGGACTTTCGCTGGATGTAGGTCACTGGAAAGGTTTTACACGCGCCAGCCTGGTTGACAGTATAGCGGACACACCCTGGACACGCATTTTTACCTTCTCGGGAGGCTCGCCTGAGTTCTACAAATCGGGTCAGGTGGCCATGACCCTGCATGCTGGTGTGGAATATGGGTTCATAGGTGCAAGGATATTCTGGCAGATCCAGTTCATTAAACGAGCCCTAGATGACATGGACAATGTGCTACTGGGAATGGATATTGAACAAGGGAACTGGCTCAGAGACCGGTCGTCGAATCTGGGGTTGGAACTGTACCTCAAAATCGGGAAGTGATGAAGAAGAGGGTGACTGCAGTAATAGGTGTAGTGATGATGCTGATTTTTCAGCAACACAACCTCTCTGCCCAGAAACCAGAGCTGAACCTTGGAATCGGATATGAGGTGGTTAGGTTTACTTCTCCATCATTCGCCACCATGTTTGCATCTTACAATAAGCAGTTTTCCCAGGGTATCAAAACTCCGTTTTCCACTCAGCTGCCCAATACAGGAAATATTGCGTACAATTTCAGGATAAATGCTATCTGGGGAGAGGGCGCTGGGGTAATGTTTGCAGCTGAAGTGGGTTATGTGAAATGTACCCTAGGAAATGCTGTGGTGTTTAAAAATAATGACCAATTGCATCTTGATTACGAAAGCCATGTGATCAACGTTGGAATGCCTCTGGGTTTTGCGGCCGGATCTGTGAGGATTTGCTGGCTTAATGGAATTATTTGGTTTTCAGGTGTTTTAAAAGGGTACTCTATCTACAGCGATGGCACTGAAAGCTGCGGGGTTGAAAACATCCTGCATGGATTCTACGATAATAACCGCCTCACCTGGTATAGTGGTGGTATGCTGGCAGTTGGCCTAGGTTCCTTTGCCACTATTGATTTTTCAGCAAAATATGTGATCAAACCCTGGAAAAGCAATACGGTATCTACCTTTTCGGATCATATGGAAGAACGAAACCAGAGCAATTTCCCTGAAGATATTGAAAAAATGGTAAGTAATCCATTCGACCTGAATAACTTTCTTCAGAACGATATGCGGGGTTGGATGCTACAGTTAAGGTTGAATTTTACCTTACGGGAATCATGAGCAAACAAATGACATATATTGTTTTTCTGGCTATCATATGCTGTACATCATTGCTTTTCAGCGGTTGTGAGCAGCATGATATGGCGGCCTTAAAGCTTCACGGAAATTCAGGGGTATGGGAAATGGAATTGTATCAGGAGACTGAATACGACCCTAACGGCCAGATTCTTTCGCAGGAGGTTTTTGAGCACCCGGGTCAATTTGTCTTTTTCTCATCTGACGGGATAGATGCCTTATCGGGTTTCCGACAAGGGTTGTTTATTGTATATGCCGAACCTAACGATGTTGCTTTTGGACTTACCTGGTGGACCAACGGATCTGCCTTTATAATCAGGCAATATGGCGGACCACTGGAACTGACGAGAACTTATACGGTAAAGAAGGATGGGGGTAAGGAGCAGGTTTGGGAATGGCTACAGCTGCACGATCCAGCCCTCAATCCCTCTTTCTCCATTAAAAACAGGGTTCTCATCACCATTCGTGAAATAAAAGTGTAATGAAGGAAGTGTCCCTGAGCAAAATCAAAAACCATGAAAATGCGGAATTTAATTCTACTACTCCCATTTATGATTTGTTCGGAGGTTATCCCCTGTCCGGTATATCCTGAAAACGAATTGGTCAAGTTGAGAAGGGGTCTCGGATTGTCATTATATACGGTATTTATAAATATTGACCAGATTGATAATGGATATCCCGGTATTGGTATAAATATAGACGGTTTTATTGGAACACAGGTATCCTTGATTATCTCAGGTACGTTATCATTGGGAGGAGGACTCGACGCAGGATGTAAATTTTTCCCATTGTATGAAAAAGAAAGACTTCATTTTCAACCTTTTATAGGCTGTCAGGCCGGTATATTTACGCTCGGGCTTTTCACGATAGACCGATTCAAAACCGTTACCCCTTTGGTGGGAATTCAGTTCTGTGGTAAAAAAGGATTTCTGGTAGGAACTGATGCAGGATTTGGAATAGTAAATGTTGAACGTATTAAATCCTGGGGAGCCTCTTATCCCAACGACGATGGGAATTATGGTTGCTTTTCATATCACTTTTTTATTGGGTACAGGTTCAAGAAGAGGAATTTTTAATCATAGACCCGTTCTTTTCTTCTGAGGATTCTCCCTCATCTTCCTCAACCTCAAGGGGTTTCTCCGATTTCCTCAGAATAAAGCCAACAATGGCTTTGCTGTTTGTCACCAACAGATAACCGATCAGGGTTTTTATGGAATAGAAGATGATCCAGCGGAACTCCGGGTCTTGTTTAAAAACCATTTTCCTCTGCATGGCCCCAAAAATTGCCTGACACAGCATGGGTACAGCATCCACAAGGATCAATCCGCCTGTTACGATGGTTGCGATTATAAGCACAGTTTTCATAGCAACACTCATACCGATGGATTCCTCTTCGATATCCTTATCGAGTCTTAGCTTGTCGATGATCCAGCCTGTATTAAAAAGTATCAGCTTCAACAGTAAAAAATATACAACAAACACCAGCAGCATCAGTATCACAACGAAAACGAATGCCAGATTGGTTCCGGTGAAATAGTCAGACAGGTACGTAAACAGGGAGATGAATTGAGGAATAAGCGTCAGGGCACTTAACACCAGCCAGATCCCGACAATCTTAATGAATATGATCCAAAATGTTCTGATTTTCATATAGTTAAATTTTCATACGGTATTCTGAAGATCTTAAGCCTCTGTGGCACAAGTATCTGAAAAGATTAACTTCTGCGAAGAGTGGTTGTTTTAAAAACAACAAAACATCTAAACGGCTCAACAACTAAACAATTCTCTATAATTTCACCATTCTGCCCGTCATCACAACGCTTCCGGCACTGTAACGCACCAGATACATTCCCTGTGGCAGTGCCGATATATCTATCGTTACTTGCGGTGAAGCTGTGTCGACTGACACCCG
>CAZJZF010000024.1:0-12627 GCA_964550385.1 uncultured Lentimicrobiaceae bacterium
CATCAGGTCTTCAACAACCTTTTTTGCAATATTGGCCGGAATAGCAAAGGAGTATCCGGTGTAAGCACCTGTGTTGGAAGCAATGGCAGCATTAACCCCAATGAGTTCGCCACGGGTATTTACCAATGCCCCGCCACTGTTGCCCCGATTTACTGCTGCATCGGTCTGGATGAATGACTCGATGGCGCTTTTATCGCCCAGAATGTTGATATTTCGGGCCTTGGCGCTTACAATCCCTGCGGTTACCGTAGAGTTGAGGTTGAAAGGATTACCGACTGCCAGTACCCATTCCCCTACCCTGAGATCGTCGGAATTCCCGAAAAGGATGAAGGGAAGTTTGTCGGAATCGATTTTTATCAGGGCAAGGTCGGTGGAAGGATCCCTGCCGATGATCTTTGCCTGGAAGGTTCGCTTGTCGTTCAGCGTAACTTCGATCTGATCAGCCTCCTGAACCACATGATTGTTGGTAACGATGTACCCATCGGACGACACGATAACACCGGATCCACTTGCCTGCACAGGATACGACCTCCGTGGGAAGGGATCAAACCCAAAGAAATCCTGAAAGCCGAAAAAGTTGTCGTACACACTGCTTTTCTGGGTGTAAAACGTTTTTATATGCACTACCGAATGTATGGTTAAATCGGCAGCTTCCACAAAGTCAGGGGCTTCCTGCAAAGCACGGAGGGAAGCATACCTTGCCGGCACCGGATCATCGCCAAAGTTAACGTACCTCTTCTGTTTCCCGGTAAGGGCCCAAAATGAAGCAGAAGCCACAAGCCCACCCACCATGGCCGTAATAAGCACCACGATCAGCATCTCACGTTTCAGTCCTGTTTTCATATCCTTCTGGTTTTATTGTTGATGAAACAAAATATGACAAAATTACCTTCCTGAAGAAGGCTTATCTGAAACGCAAACAGGAGGCCATTCGTTTAAAGGGGGTTGTTAAAAATTGTTAACCAATGTCAACAAACCACCTGTAAGAGGCTGTTTTCCATTTCAACTTAATGGTTAATTTTACACCGAAAATTCTTCTGCCAAAATGACACAAACTTCCAAACCCAGGACCCACGCAGCTCTGTACCTTCTGACAGGTCTTTTTGCCGGCATTGTGCTTGGTTTTGGCGCCGCCCTGCTCCTGCAGAACTATTCATTTTCAGGTATTTCCCCTTTCTTTGGCAAGGATTCCGACTCAACGGGTATTGCTTATAGCGACAGCAGAACAAACACCGCGTCAGATGGCAGAAAACCCAAGGGAAAGGGGGTGACAGCTGATGCTTCGGCAGATGAGTTCCCGAACAATGACATCTATTCAGAAGAGATGGCAGGTGATGACACCCTGCTGACCATTCAGGACGAGGGGCCCGATGCGGTGGTGCGCGATGAGTTGATTGGCAGTAAAAAGGTGAAGCTTGCCGCTACCGGCGGGTCAGCCACTGGCCGTGAGGGGGCTTCAGAAACAGATTCCCTGCTGACATCCCTTACCGGGGTAAAACATGGCAGCAACTTCACGGAATACATCCTGGAGTTCTGGCAGAATCCACTGAATTACAAAGGCTATAAGATTGTCCGCGACAAAATTATTCTGTTCGGACTGTCACCGGAGCAATCGTACAGGCTCACCTACGGAGAGGGCTTGCTGGTACTGCAAACCCCGCAGCATCAGTATGCACTTCGCGAAAACTCTGATTTTCTGCCACTTATTCCCAGAAAATAGCCCATGAATTTGCACTTCCGGAAATACCAGGCCACAGGCAACGATTTTGTGATGCTCGACAACAGGGCAAACCTATTAACCCTGTTGCCCGAAACTGTTGCAATGCTCTGCAACCGCAGGTTGGGCATCGGGGCAGATGGCCTCATCATGATCGAAAATCATCCTGAAGCAAACTTTGCCATGCGGTATTTCAACCGCGACGGAAAGGAGGCAACCTTTTGCGGCAACGGAGGAAGGGCTGTGGCTGCCTTCGCCACAGCGCTCGGAATTACCGGAGAACCCCTTGCTTTTGTTGCCAGCGACGGCCTCCATCATGCATCTGTGCTGAAATCAGCACATCCTGAATACCTCGTGGAACTCGGAATGTCGGATGTACAGGTGGAAAATTCCGAATTGATAGATACAGGTTCGCCCCATCATATCGTGCCGGTTTCGGATCCCGTTGTAATCGATGTGATAAGAGAGGGAAGGCGCCTCAGAAACGACCCGCGTTTCTCGCCCGGAGGCTGCAATGTGAATTTCGCAGGAACGACTGAAGAGGGAATCGTAATACGCACCTATGAACGGGGTGTTGAAGAGGAGACCCTATCCTGCGGTACCGGTGCTACTGCCTCAGCTATTTACTATTCCCTCAATGCCCCGGATGGTCTTCACACCGTACCCGTTCAAACCCGCGGTGGCAAACTAACACTTACATTCCTTAAACACGGTAATCACTTTTCTGAAATCCGTTTAACAGGAACTGCCACGGAAGTATATACCGGTAATATCACCCTCTGATGATCGAAGGAAACAAACTGAGGCTTCGTGCACCGGAATTCGACGACATTCCGGTAATATATCAATGGGAAAACGATCCCGAAATTCAGGTTTTCAGCGCAGTGCGAACCCCTGTATCCATTTACGCCATAGAACAATACATTCTCTCATCGGAGCAGGATCCTTTTGTGGCGCGACAGGTGCGTTTCATGGCTGACCTTGCCGAAACCCATGCCACTGTTGGCCACATCGACCTTTTTGATATCGATGCCAGGCACCGGCGCGCAGGCGTGGGAATCCTGACGGATAAAAGCCACCGCGGACTGGGATACGCATCTGAGATGCTGGAGATTATCGGGAACTGGTGCAAAGAGCAGCTCGAACTCCATCAGCTCTGGTGTAACATCTCCTCCAACAACCCCGAAAGCATTCAGCTTTTCACCAAGGCCGGTTATGCCGAAACCTGCCGCAAAAAAGAGTGGCTTCGCGAAGGGGGCGAATGGGTTGATGAGGTGTTTATGCAGAGAATGTTGAGGCGTTGAGGTGTTTAGTTGTTTAGCGTCGTAGACGCGACAGATTATAGCCCGGGACAACGTCCCGGGAAAAAAAATTTAGAACAATGGCTAAACTGATAAAAAAATGGTGGTTCTGGGTTTTGTCGATTTTTGGGTTGTGCCTCGTAATAGCTGCAATAGGCGCGTATTTTCTGTTCGCCCCGAACGTTCGTAACAATATTCCCGAAAACAGGGAATGGCTGTTTGTGTCACCACATCACACCATGGATGATGTTGTTGACAGGCTTCGGGCCGATCACCTTGTGCATAGCGCCAATACCCTCAGGGTGGTTGCCCGCAGAACCGGGTCTGATACAATGCTGAAACCGGGCAGATACAGGCTGATTCCCGGCATGAACAACTACCAACTCCTTCGAAAGTTGCGCAATGGTTTACAGGAACCGGTAAAATTCACCTTCAACAATATCGATCTGCCGGAAGAATTTGCCGGGGTTGCCGGCAGGGCATTCCACTTCGATTCGCTGCAGATACTGGAGGCGATGAAAGATCCGAAACTCCTTGACAGCCTGAAAATCCGACCCGAAATGCTGTTGGGTCATTTCCTGCCCAATACCTACGAAATCTACTGGACCATCTCTCCAGAAAAACTGATCGAAAGACTGGTGAATGAATCGGATCGGTTCTGGAAAGGGGAAAGGAATGAGATCCTGCAGCGCAGAAACCTCAGCAAAGACGAAGTGCTGATCATCGCATCCATTGTGCAGAAGGAGACCAATCACACAGATGAGATGGCCAGAATTGCAGGGGTTTACCTCAACAGACTGAAAACCGGAATGAAGCTGCAAGCCGATCCTACCGTGAAGTTTGCAGTGGGGCAGCCGGGATTGCGACGCATCAAAGGCATCCATTTGGAGTATCCCTCCCCATACAACACCTATTATTCAGAGGGGCTGCCTCCCGGGGTGATCTGTGCCCCCGAACCGTCGGCCATCGATCACGTACTCCGGTACGAAGAACATAATTATCTCTACTTTTGCGCTAAACCGGGGTACAATTCAAAACACACTTTTGCCGTTACAGGAAAGCAGCATATGCAGAATGCGGCGATATACAGGGCATGGCTGAGGGAGGAAGAGATACATTAATTAGAAATTAGAAATTAGAAATTAGAAATTAGAAATTAGAAGTCGAAGCGCAGCGGAGACCACGCCGCAGGCGTAGTTAGAAATTTTCAGAAATGGTATGGATCAGGATTGAGATAATTTCAAAAATACAAAACAGTAAAAATCAGTTCAATCCGTGTCATCCGTGTTCTATTGGAAATTCAATAAAAATTCAAACTGATTATGAACATGATACGAATCTCTTTTGCAATTATAACCTTATCGACAATGTTAGCCATTGTGGCTTGTGGTGACCGCACAGAGGCATCAAAAGCTTTAATTAAGGAGGGAAAGCGATTGCGGTCGATGGGTTTGAATCAGGAGGCTATGGAGAAATTTGAAGCTGCGGCTTCGAAAGACAAAGAGAATTTTGAAGCCTGGTACCTGTGTGGTACCAGTAAAATGTCGGCAGGGAATCATCGGGATGCTCTTGAGGACCTCGACCGTGCGATCGCTTTGAACAAGGATTATGCCCCTGCCTGGTTTGGGAGGGGGCTGGCCTGGTTTTACCTCGACAACCAGGAGAAAGCGTGTGAAAACTGGAAAGAGGCAGAACGGTTGGGGTACCACAACATCAGCGACCGCACCCGGCACTGCCGGTAAAGCCCCTTACACATTAAAACGGATGTGCAGGATATCGCCATCCTGCACGATGTAGTTTTTTCCCTCAACGCCGAATTTACCAGCGTTTTTTACAGCCTGTTCTGAACCCAGGGTGATAAAATCGTGGTATTTCATCACTTCGGCACGGATGAAACCCCGTTCGAGGTCTGAATGGATTACTCCTGCAGCCTGCGGAGCGGTCATTCCCTCACGGATGGTCCAGGCGCGAATCTCTTTGGGTCCGACGGTAAAAAAGGTTTTGAGCCTGAGGAGGTCATAAGCTGCCCTGATCATTTTGTTGACTCCGGGTTCCGAGAGCCCGGCGTCCTCCAAAAATACAGCCCGATCGTCTGCATCCTCCAGATCGGCAATCTCTGATTCAAGCGCTCCTGCAATAACAATAATTTCTGTCTGTTGTCCGGCAAGAGCTTCGCGCACCGCTGCTACGTAGCGATTCCCGGCAGATGCCGAGGCATCATCCACATTGCACACATACATCACAGGTTTCATGCTGAGCAGCTGAATGTCTTTCACCCACTCATGGTCTTCCTCTTTAACCGGGGCAGTACGCGCAGGTTGCAGGTCTTCCAGGTGCTTTTTAAATACTGCCAGTACATCATACCCATGCTTTGCACTCTTCTCCCCTGCCCTCACCATCTTATCCAGGCGGTGCATCTTTCTTTCCACCAGCTCCAAATCTTTCACCTGCAGCTCAAAATCAACCAGTTCCATATCTCTTACCGGGTCGATGCTTCCCTCCATGTGAGGGAGCTGAGGATCATCGAAGCAACGCAGCACATGGATGATGGCATCGGTATTCCGGATATCGGAGAGAAAACTGTTTCCAACACCTTCCCCTTTGGATGCCCCTTTTGCCAGTCCCGGAATGTCCACAATCTCAACGGTGGTAGGAATAATTTTTTCAGTCTTCTGATGCTTCTCCAGTTCATACAACCGCTGATCGGGCACCAGGATCTGACCCATATTCGACTTCGTGGAGCTGAAGGCATAGGATGAAGTTTCTCCCTTGGTATTGGAAATACAGTTGAAGATGGTGGTTTTGCCGGTGTTGGCCAGGCCAACGATGCCGCATTGTAGTGCCATAATATTAATGTGATAATTTGATAATGTGCCAATTAGCCAATGAATTAATTCGCAGCTGAATCATCGACCAAATGCCAAATTGACGAATTTGCTAATTGGCTAATTGACTAATTGGCTAATTGACTAATTGACTTGGCTGCAAAGGTAGGAAATCTTTGGGGCAAGGGCAAATGGGGCAATAGAGTGAAAAACAATTCATTTACAACTTTCCCCGAAAACACGAAAGTTTTTAACAAAAAAATGTGCATTTCATTTGTGTATCCAAAATTTAATATTTAACATTGTTGAGCCTAATTTGAATAGCAAAAACGGAATTGCCTATGGTGGAATGCTTACCCGATCCCTCTCCCAAGTCATTTAATTACAAGCACATAGCATATTGTCAGGAAATTCTTTTCTGCGATTGTATGGGCTTTACAGGAAAGTCGGAAACAGGCCATCTGACAGGCAATCCCACCTTGATTTAATGCCGAATTAATAACAATCCATACAAACCAAAACCAATTCATCATGAAAACTTCTACGTTTTCTTCGACCGGAACCAGGATGTTGACCGCCGGTCTGGTGTTCTTCTGCATGGCCATTCTTCCGATGGCAGCTTCAGCCCAGCTCACGGGCATTAAAACGGTAGGTACCGGAGGCGACTATGCCACCATTGAGGCGGCGATTGCCGACCTGAACCTGGTGGGTGTCGGGTCCGGCGGGGTCACTTTCAACGTAGCTGCGGGGCATACCGAAACCATTACAGGTACCCTTTCGCTTACAGCTACGGGAACATCTGCAAGCCCCATTATTTTTCAAAAATCGGGTACAGGCGCCAACCCTTTGATTACTGCCTATGTTGGCACCAAAACACCTGGCAGCGCCGATTCTGTGGATGGAATTTGGAGATTGGTCGGTTCCGACTATGTTACGATCAACGGGATTAACCTCCTGGATCCTAACACTACCAATCCGGCCACCATGGAATATGGTTTCGGGATGTTTAAAGCAAGTGCAACCGATGGCTGCCAGAACAATACCATCATGAATTGCACGGTTACCCTAAGTAATGTGAATGATGTCTCAGGTGGTACCGGGCTTCACAACGGATCTATCGGCATTGCCATCTATAATGTACTGCCAACAGTTCCCGGCCTCGTTACAGTTACTGCCGCCAGTGGTTCCAATTCCAACAATAAAATTTACAGCAACACAATCCAGGGTGCTTTTAATGGCATTGCCCTTGTTGGGTTTGCCGGAGCATCTCCCTTTACCCTTTGCGATGTAAGCAACGATATCGGAGGTTCTTCTCCTGCAACCGGCAATATGATTAAAAACTTCGGAAATGCTGCCCTGATCAATCCTGTTACCGGGATCTTTGTCAAAGACCAATGGAGCTTCAATATTTCATACAACACCATCAACAACAATGATGGAGCCGGGGTAAATGCCACCAACACACTGCGGGGTATTTTCACCAATATCTCCTCTGTAAGTGCAAGCGGTGACATCAACTACAACACCATCACGTTAAAATTCAGCGGTACCACCACACAGGTTTCGGCCATTGAGCAAAGTGCCGGATCCACTTCTGCCAACAATACCATCAACATCAACTACAACACCATCACCAATTGCACCAATGCATCAGCAACATCAAGTACCTGGTATGGCATCTACAATGTGGCCAGTTGCACAAACCTGAACATCATTGGGAATAATTTTATCAATAACAGTAGTAATGCCACGAGCGGAGTATCCCGTTTGATCCTAAACTCAGGTGCAGTTGCCGGTAGTAATGTAATTAAACATAACAACCTGAGCCAATCATGGCCCAGTGCAACTGCCAATACAGGAGCGCAATATTATATTTACAACTCTGGGGGCACCACTGCTACAAGTTTCACCTGCGACAGCAATATTTTTTCCAACTTTTCCAACACTGCAATTGCAACCGGGACCAACTATTTTATTTATAACACAAGCAGCCAGGCCAATGTATCATTCTCGGGGAATACATGGGATAATTTGTCGTTAAACAGAAGTGGAACCGTAGCACTAATTTATAATAGCAGCAGCACACAGGTTGCCCTGAATGTAAACAACAATTCCATTGTAGGTGGACTGGTTAGGACCGCAGCGGCAGGGACATTCTATGGTTACTACTCAGGATCCTCTTCTCTTGGCACCAGCACACAATCATTTCAAAATAACAATTTCTCAAATATTTCAGCCACACTTGCAGGAACTGGCTCCTTTTACATCATTTACACCAGTGATGGAAGTGCCTCTCCCTACCCACGAAAGACGATTGCCAACAATATCTTCACGGATATGAACTATCCGACAACAGGAACTACCTATGGGATCTATGCGAGCTACCTGGGAGACGGAACAAGCACAACAGGATCGGCCATCTACAACAATACCATTGCGAACATTACCACTACTTCGGCAACCATTTATGCGTTGTATCCTACCGGAACTGCATCGCCCACCCGCCGGTGCAATGTGTATAACAACCAGATATACAACATAAAGTCAAATGGTACAACGTCAGTGGTATATGGATGCTACCTGGGAGCTTCAGCCGGAGGCACCAACTTCTACAATAACAAGATATATAATATTCGCAGCTCTTCCACCGGAACCACGGGTGCAGCTGGTGGTTTATACCTGCTTAGTGCCAATCCTTATGATGTTTACAATAATCATATCCAGGAAATATACAATCCATCGGGGACACACGCTACCATGGCAGCCTCGGGGATTTACATTAATACAGGATCGGCAGTAAACGTGTCATACAACACCATTTTCCTGGACAATACTTCAACAAGTACTGCATCCTTTACTGCAGGCATTTACTCAACCACCACACCTACTTTGACATTACGGAACAACATCATTGTTAACAACTCAACCCCATCCGGCACAGGTATCGCTGCAGCATTCCGTTGGGCATCAGCAACCTACACCAACATATCCGCCTTGTCAAACAACAATGCATACTACTGTATAGGCGGACCCAACAGTTATCTATTCTACGATGGAACCAACAATGAAACGACCATTGCGGGATTAAAGACGCGACTGGCACCACGTGAATCATTGTCGGTGTATGAGTTACCACCTTTTGTAAATACAGCGACATCCCCTTATGACCTCCATTTGCAAACAACCGTTCCAACCCAGTGCGAAAGCGGCGGGATTACGATTGCAGGGATTACCACAGATTATGACGGAGATCCCAGAAATCCTGTAACTCCGGATATCGGTGCCGATGAAGGAGGTTTTATTCTGCTTGACCTGCTTGGGCCGGCCATCAGCTATTCTGTATTGCCCCCGTCAGGGTACATAATCAACACATTAGTTGCCACCATTACAGACCCCTCGGGTGTTCCCACTACTGGCGCCGGGCTTCCTGTGGCTTACTGGAGTATTGGACTACTTGGTCTGCCGAATGCCACGCAGGGGGTTTCACTTGGAAATAACCAATACTCTTTCGCAATTGGCGCAGGTTCTGTTCCCGGAGACACCATATATTACTACGTGGTTGCACAGGACAACGCAGCCGCACCCAATGTGAGTGCAGTGCCCGCTATTGGTGCCGGCGGTTTTACTATCAACCCCCCAATTGCAGGCACACCACCAACCACTGTGAACTATTTTGTAAGAGTCCCCGCAATGTCAGGTATCTATACCATCGATAACACCTTACCTACTGCAGGCACCAATTTCAACAACTTCACAGACGCCGCTACCGCCCTGAATGTTGCAGGGTTAACCGGTCCAGTGGTGTTTAATGTGATAGCCGGACAAAGCTGGAATATGACCTGTGCTGCATCTCCCGACAATTATGGGATAAAAATCACCAATAAGACTGCGACTACCATCAACACGGTGACCTTCCAGAAATTTGGTGCCGGGGCAAATCCCATCCTCAATATCACAGGGACATCAGCAACCAATGATGCAGGTGTTTGGCTGTATGAGGCTGATTACATCACCTTCGATGGTATTGACATTATTGATGCTGGCATTGCCTCTACTGACTACCTTGATTTTGGACTCCATCTGAATGGATCAGCTACCGATGGCTGTTCAAATAACATCTTCAAAAACGGGCTGATTGACCTGAGCCGTGCAAATATCAACTCCAGAGGAATCAGACTGCTCAGCAGTTCTGCAAGTGCTGCATCAGGATCAAACAACTACAACAAATTCTACAACAACACGATACTGGATGCCGCACAGGGATATTATATGCTGGGACATTCAACCTATAAAAATATCGGAAACGAAATCGGAAATGAATCATCAGGTATCAGCACCATCAATGGATTAGGATTTCTGGCTACAACAGCTTCGGTAATAGGTGTTTATGCAAACTATCAGGATGGGTTAAAGATATTCAACACCACTATTGACAGCTTGAACGGATCATACGGAACCTATCCTACTACAGTGGGTATTTATGTGATTAACAGCAACAATACCCAGATCTATGGAAACACGATCCGTCGTTTAAAAACAGCTGCCGGGGATCCCGTGGGTATCAATCTGGAGACTTCAACAGGTACTGCCAACGCGATTTTCAACAATATAATTAAAGAAATAAATGCATCGGTAAGCGGTAACATTAACAGCATGCGACTGTTCACCGGAACCGGAATTACGCTGGATGTGTACAACAATCAGATTTTCGGTCTTACCAATGCAGGTTCGGGTACCTCAAACGGTATTTATTGCAGCTATACCAACAGCAATATAAACATATACAACAACAAGGTATTTGACTTTTACAACTCAGGAGCAACTGCCAATGTCATTTATGGTATTTTCCTTTCGGGCACCGGTAACACCTACAATGCTTACAATAACATGGTTTATGATTTTCGGGCTCCTGCTACTACCGGTGCGGCTCCGGCAGTTTCAGGAATCAGGGCTGAAAATTCGGTATGCAATGTTTACAATAACTCGGTTTTGCTTGATTACATAAGTACAAGTACGGGAAACTCTTCTGCAGCGCTTTATGCCACCAGCAGCGCAGTATTGAATTCGCGCAACAATATTCTTGTTAACAACACTAATATAACTACGGGTACAAGAGCAGTTGCTTTTTGGTACAACAGCACCAGTTACGCTGGAATTGCAGCTGCCACTAACAGCAATATCTACTATGCAGGCATTCCCGGAGCTAAAAACCTGATATTCTACAATGGCACCACAGGTTTCCAAACATACGCAGATTATAAGGCTATCATGGTTGGAAAGGATCAGAATTCCTACAGTGAGAATCCTCCCTTTGCAAGCACTGTTATCCCCTATGACCTTCATATCCAAACGAATGTGATGACGCTTGCAGAAGGGTATGGACAAACCATTGCCGGCATTAACACTGATATCGATGGGGATGTACGATTTGGCAGCCCCGGATATTTAGGCACAAGCTTAACCGGGACAGACATTGGTGCTGATGAATTCAATGGCATCCCTGTTCCCTCTTGCACAGGCACCCCTGCAGCCTCCACCATTACTGGTGCCGGTACGATTTGCTTTAACACCGGAACAACACTGGCATTAAGCACCAATTATACCGACATGGGAATCTCTTTCCAGTGGGGTTCATCGGCAACACCAGGTGGCCCCTACACTAATCTTGGAATCAATCCTACCCAGGCAACCGGATTGATCACCGCGCCAACCTATTTTAGCTGCACGATATCCTGTTCCTATAGCGGACTTTCCTATACCACACCGGAGGTATTGGTCAACACCAAGCCCAATCCAACGGCAGTGGCATCAAGCAACTCCCCCGTTTGCCCGGGAGATCCCATTGTGTTTATTGGAACTACAGATATCGGGACCACCTTTAGCTGGACTGGACCTGATAATTTCACATCCACCCTGCAAAATCCAACTATCCCAGTATCAACCAACCTTAGTGCCGGAACCTATAATTTCACGGCAACTGAGAACGGATGTCCAACCACCGGTTCGACGGTTGTAGTAGTAAAAGCTGCTCCTGCCAACGTAACTGCAACCGCCAGTTCAAACGAAACCTGCATCGGGGTTCCCATCAACCTGTTCAGTACCTCCCAGAATCTTCAAACCATTATTGACCCTAATGGGGATGGCGGATTCGAGTCAGGGACTGATTTTGCTGCCAACGGTTGGACTGTCTCCAACTCAGCCAATAATCCATGGTTCGTTGGTACCGGTGTAACCAATGCCTCTTTTGTAAACCGCAGTGCCTATATCTCGAACGACAATGGTGTCACCAACAACTTCAGCAATGCCTCCATTGCATTGAATTATTTCTATCGCGACATCACCCTCCAGGCCGGCGACACAGATATTAAACTAAAATTTGACTGGATTTGCAGTGGCGAATCTACCTGGGATCTGATTCAGGTCTTTACTGCTCCAACAACCATTGTACCTGTTGCTACTACCACTTACCCGGGTTCCGGGCTTACGAATGTTCCAACTGGAATTGCAGGGGCAACCTTTGTTGGCAGCTGCAATTTGCAAACTTCTGTTCAGAATGCAACATTTACTCTACCCAATGCATTGGCCGGAACAACCTTCCGTTTGATTTTTGCCTGGAAAAATGATGGTTCCGGAGGAACTGCTCCTGCCGGATCCATTGACAACATATCGCTCACTTCTATAGGATCAACTGCAACCTATTCCTGGACTTCGGTACCAGCAGGCTTCACATCATCGGCACAAAACCCAACAGCTGTAAGCGTATCCGTACCAACCACATTTAACG
>CAZJZF010000024.1:12637-12909 GCA_964550385.1 uncultured Lentimicrobiaceae bacterium
GTGCTTCACTTCTGCCAGCACATCTGTTAATATCGTTACCGGAGCATCCATTACAACCCATCCGGCAAATCTTGCCATTTGCAACGGAGAGAATGCAACCTTAACTGTAACCGCAACCGGTCCCGGACTGACCTACCAGTGGAGAAAATTCGGAATCAACATTGACCCAATGGTTAATCCTTCTGCTGCAACAGCCACACTGGTAATCAATGGAGCAACTCCTGCCGATGCAGGAGCTTATGATGTGATTGTGAGTGCTTCATGCGGCTCTC
>CAZJZF010000025.1:0-12652 GCA_964550385.1 uncultured Lentimicrobiaceae bacterium
GTACTCGGTATTGGAGTAGGTTGCCGTAAAACTCTCCGGCACATTATCCATACATCCGGTACGGTAACCGGCTTCGAAGTCCATTAAAGCCTTATCCAGCTGATTGTCGAAGATGGTCTTGCTCTCCTGCAGGGCATTGGCAAGGTTTTCCTGTTCACAGGCTTCATTTAAGGCAGTGATATAAGCCGCGTTGCTTGAATACGGGGGTACTGACACATCTGTGCATGCCAGGTCGGCTATAAAATGGTATGTAATCAGATCATCCATATCGTTAGAAACTTTCATTCTCACATTCTCACATTCCCTGCGATTATTTCCCAATGCCCGCCTTTTGCAGGACCTGTACGCCGAATGATTTGCTTTTGTTTAAGCTTTTTCAGATTGTTTTCAATAGCTGTATTGACAATGCCGATCGCTTCGGACAATTTCACGATCGAAATATCAGGTGCCACAGCAATCATATCAAGAATTTTAATCTCATTTACAGAGAGGTTATCACCAATTTCTTTTGACCACCATTCAGAAACCACCACCCAATTGCCGACCCAGCGATCACCCCACTTTTCACCCCACTTTTCACCCCACTTTTCACCCCACTTTTCACCCCAGTCTTTTAAACTGCCTCGACTTATTAGGGCATCTTGACCTTTATCCTGGATTTCGAGACGCAACATTGTGCTATCAAAGTCAATTTCGAAAACAGGTTGCGTTTTGTTGTACTTGAACCAGTTACTCTCTATTTTATCCAGCCCAAAGCCTGCGTTTTCAGCCAGTTTAACCATTCTGAATAGTTTGGTTAGGATAGGATTTCTTGGCATTGAGATATCTTTAGCCTTCAACTCTTCGAGTGGTTTTGGGAGGCCTCCAGGATTAAAAAACTCAATATGATCATCAAAAATGCGAATACGGGAATGGGCAGGTGAAAAGTAATCGGCATGCATGAGCATATTTATTAGAGCTTCACGGATGGCCTCTAGAGCTGGAGATAATTCCTGGCCAAAACCCTCACTGTTGATCGTAAAATCAACATCAATTTTCTGTCTTAAGCGTGCAAAACACTCAAAATAATACTCCCAGATATTTTCGTATTCGTCTAATCTGAATGTATAACGACTTTTAGCATCTGAGTAAGATTTCCCTGGAACAACCAGCAAATCAATCCTGAAGTCAGGGAAATATTTTTCAATTACTTGCCTTTTACCAAACATTAGCAATCCTCCAAAAGTAAGCAATCCATTGTCTGTAACACGCAGCTTTTCTAAAAACTCTGATATTTCAAAACGGTTGTAGCTTATGAATTGATTGAAACGGGACAAATAATCCCTGTAACGTTTTATGGAACTTAGAAATAGATCATCTGGACTGGTACCAGGTACAACCTGTGATGTTTTGGTGCCAAATGCCTGATCGCGATATATGGAATCAATTTCCTGATGGGTTGCCCGGTGATCTGAACTGCCTCTCCTGATAAATGTATTGGTTTGGTTGTTAAAGTAAATGGGCTTATGGGGAGAGGGCACAACATAAAAGCCTAAAACCTTTTTTTCGTCGATATCTAGCTTTATTTGTTGTGTAGCGATCATAGCATTGAATTTTTCACCCCTCAAAGTGTTTAAAAAATCTTGAACCAATTTTTCTGGATTTTTCACCCCGGTTACCTCAAAATTACTGCCGATTTGTTTTATGCCAAGAATTAGCCACCCACCATTGGTATTGGCAAAGGCAGAAACAGTTTCCCAGCAACTTTTGGGGATTTCAGATTTGGCCTCCTTCAGCTCAAAATCTTCCCACTCAATGTCAGTTATTCTTGCAAGCAGTTCGGTTTTGTCCATACTGAGTATATGTTAGTGACATTTATTCAGATTTGCGTTTGCATCTTTACCCCGAAGCATGGTATGGAGATCAACCTACAGATCACTTACAGTTAATAACCATCCCGTAAGGTATTATGGTGCTAAAATAAAGAAAATTTCAGAGTCCTAAAAGCATTGTGCTCCCAACCCATTCATCCCCGCTCTGTAGCTCCTCCCCATTGGCCACCCCGCTGCCCCGCAACAGGTTCAGGGTGCGGTGGGTGGAGGCGGTTATGAGCAAGGGCAGAGGCAAGTGAGTGAGGGGTAGGGCATGGGTGGGCTGTTTAGTTTTGGTTTCTGGCTGGCTGGCATCGTTACTGGGTTGGTGGGGCTAAGGTAATCTCCGATTCCTGGTGTTTGATACCCCATAAAAAGATCTGTTTTTGCAGGCATGTTACATGCATATAACACAATATCAATAAAATAACATAGACACAACAGCCCAACAGGGCTGTTGTGTCTGAGTGGAGCGCGCCCCGCCCCACAGGGAGAAGGCAATTGCAGCCCCAATTTGAAAGTGGATACGAAAAAACCTGCCACTATATTCCAGCATGTCAAGTATATAGGTAGGTGCTGCTGGTTCAGTGAACCATTGCAGGTTGTCTTTCGCAAACATAACATGGAAGCAAAAAAATGAAAGATATTTGATTCGGGGTGAAAGGTGTTGTCAAAGGCAATTGCTTCCAAATGTAATATCCGATCCAACAACATTAACCATGCGAAAGCCTATGGTTTAAATGTGTGTGCGAAATTGTGTAGTAAATAAAAAACCACTTACCAGAATAAATCTTGTAAGTGGTTGATTTTGAGGTCGGGGTGGCAGGATTCGAACCTGCGACCTCCTGCTCCCAAAGCAGGCGCGATGCCGGGCTACGCTACACCCCGAAAAATGAAGAACGTGTTTTTTGAGGGTGCAAAGGTAACACGATCTTCGGTAACGGCAAATCTTTTCAGCGAAACGGATCAGAATTTTACCGTGATGTTCGCCATCACCGTGTGGTCCTCCTTTTTGATGCCCGGAACCGGAGTAACCGTTTGGATTTCATAATCGTACGATAAGCCGAACTGGATGTTGGGGGTGATTTTGGTCGAAAGGGCAGTACGCGACAGAATGCGGTAGTCGGAAAAATCATCGAGTGCGGGCTGGTAAAAGGTTACATGATCCAGCGTAACAGGTCCGAGCTTTTGTTTGATTTTTGGACGGATCGAAAGCCTGATCTTCTTCTTGTCGATGGCAAAAACATCCTGTTCCCATCCTGCCGTGGCAAACCGTTCCAGATCGCCCTGGATGGCCGCGCTGAAGCTGTAATCGGAAGTTTCTGTGTGCCAGATCTTGTACTTGGCGCCTATAAGTCCGCTCCACCGCAATCCGATTCCCTTGAAGGTGTTGTTGTAACCCGAGACCATCAGAAATGGAGAGATGCGATCGAGGGGCCTGTAATCCCATTTCACCGAGCCGTTGTACTCGCGGTTCTTTACCCTCAGATCGGTTTCGCTGTAAAGGTAATTGAGGTTCAAATTAAACTCGTAGGCACTGTCGACACGCGACATATCGCCGCCGATTCTGAAATCAAACCGCTCAATGTTTCCGCTGTAAAACGAACTCCCCAGCGTTATCCTCCTGGCAAACTGCGGTGCCTTCGGTTTCTCCTGTCCAAAAACCGATACCGTAAATAAAATTGCCAGTGCGGTAATTGCAATGGTTTTAATTTTCATTTTGTCATGGTTTTATTTGTCAATTTGTGTAATTCGCTCATACACAACAAATATTCTCGATGCACCTCACCCCCAACCCCTCTCCTCAAGGAGAGGGGCGTTGCCTCCCTTGAACACTTGACCCTTGATCCTTGAACACTTGACCCTTAAACCTTGATCCTTGAACCTTGAACCTAGAACCTTGAACCTAGAACCTTGAACCTAGAACCTTGAACCCTATTTCTTCCTTACACTCACCCCATCCCAAACATAAATCGTTTCAATCCGCTCTGTCTCAATAAAACCTTCCCTGGTTTCATCGTATTCGCGAACTACATCCACCTTTTTCACCGTACCGGGCAACACCCCTTCGCGACCGGGGTACACCAGGTACGATTCAAATTCAATCAGTTCAGGATCAAGGAAGTAGGTGGTTTCGCAGATAACTCCAAGGTTCTCTCCATTCCAGATCAGGTACAGGGTGCCAACGGGGAATTCGGGCTGCATGTGCACATAACTGATCTCTGCCACCTCAGATTTCTCGTCGATACCGGCCTGGATGTTCTTCAGCACCGAAAAACTGTAATCGGGGTTGGCAGGGTTAAGGGGGAAGTCGATGAAAGTAGTTCTTACGGCTTTAAGGGTTTTTGCGTCGCGTATGATTTTGGCGGCAAGTGTATAAGGTCCCGCTTCACGGTATTGGGCGATCTGGAACAAAAGCATGTCGCGTTTGTAGTCGATCTGGAAGTTCACCATTCCCAGTGCCAGGTCGTTGCCGCTGATGTAACCGTTTGTGGCGAAGGTATCGGTCCGGTATTCTACCCTGTACCAATACTGCACCAGTCCGTTCCGCTCCGAGAGAGCCATTTCGGTGTTCCAAACCGTTAGCCGATCGCCGTGGCGCAGTGTAAGTATATCGTGGCTTTCAACAGCCGGACGTGCCTTCAGGGTGCACGAATCGGTGAACACGTACACGGCCATTTCCGACTGGAACCTTCCGTTTTCGTAGGCAAAATAGTCGTACTGAGCCGTAACAACCCATCCAGCAAGCAAAAACGGGAGCAGCAGCAGCGCCCTTCTCATTTTTCGGGTTATTTGCGGTATGCTTCGCTGGCGGCCAATCCGGCTTTCAGCGCTTCGATGTTGAAGTTCACCACTTCTTCCCCTTTCCTTCCGAAAAGCCCTCTGATGGACTCCTCCAGCCAGGCGAATTCCAGGTCGAGGAACGGGGAGGCGGCGCCCAGCATCACCATGTTGGCAGCCTTTACACTTCCCATCTCTTTGGCGATGGCGTCGGCGTCGATGATGATGTGGTTGGCGGTTTTGCGGATCTCTTCCAGAATAATCTCTTTTTCAGGATAATCGGGAATGTTGATGAACGGATTGCAGTTAGTGATGAGCCACCCCTGTGGTGAGAGGTAGGGGAGGTAGCGCAGCGATTCCATCGGTTCAACCGAAAGGATCATGTCGGCTTTGCCCATCGGGATCAGGTCTGAGGCGATCTCTTTGTCGGAGAGCCTGAGGTGCGACTGCACATCGCCACCCCGCTGGCTCATGCCATGTGTTTCGGCCTGTTTCAGGTGAAGGCCGTTGTTAACCGCTGCCATTCCGATGGTGGCTGCGATGGAGAGGATCCCTTGTCCGCCTACACCGGCGAGTATGATGTCCTTTTTCATGTGATTCTTTCTTTTATTGTTTATTCGTTTATTTGTTTAGTTGTTTAGTTGATAATTTGTTGATGAAGTTATTTTTCAACATCTAAACACCTAAACACCTCAACGTTTACTTGTTTTTCTCGGCAAACTTCATCCGCATCCTCTTGTTGAGGGTCTGGATACATTCACGACGGGGAATGATTACGGAAACACCCTGGTATTCAAACTCTTTGCGGAAGATCTCCACGTTTTCTTCGTGATTTTTGCGCAGGGGTTTGATGATGTGAATATGTTCGGGATCCACACCTACCCCTTTACAGATATCTTCGATCTTGCCCAGGGCTGATGAGGTTTGTCCACCGGTCATGCCTGTGGTGGCATTATCAAGGATGATGACGGTAATAGGGCTTTTGTCGTTCACGGCATCAAGGAGTCCAGTGATGCCTGAGTGGGTAAAGGTAGAATCTCCGATTACAGCAACGGCGGGGAACAGTCCTGCATCGGCAGCACCTTTAGCCATGGTAATGGAAGCACCCATATCCACGCAGGTATTGATGGCTTCAAACGGAGCCAGTGCGCCGAGGGTGTAGCAGCCGATGTCGGAAAACACCCTTCCTTTAGCCCATTTGTCGAGCGCTTCGGTCATTGCCTGATAGGAATCGATGTGAGGGCAGCCATTGCAGAGACTGGGGGGTCTGCCTGCCACGAGTTTTGGGATCACTGGTCCGATGGTGTCTTCCATTCCGAGGCTTACAGCCACGATGTTGGGGTTGAGTTCACCGTCGCGGGGCACGGTGCCATCGAGTCTGCCATGTACCGGTTTTCCGAGCGAGAGAAATCCTTTAAGTGATTCTTCCACAATGGGATAGCCATCTTCCAGCACGAGAAGCGAGTCGCATGAATCATAGATTTTGCGCACCATATCTTCGGGCATCGGGTACTGAGTGAGTTT
Source organism: uncultured Lentimicrobiaceae bacterium (assembly GCA_964550385.1). Taxonomy (GTDB): domain Bacteria; phylum Bacteroidota; class Bacteroidia; order Bacteroidales; family SKPS01; genus SKPS01. The sequence goes on from CAZJZF010000025.1 coordinate 6,156, forward strand.
CAGCACAGGGTAGGGGATGTTCCTGTCGGCATAATTCTCCTGAAGGTAATTGTAGGCGATGCCACAGGCAATGATGCCCATGGTTTTGTCGGGTCCGTCGAAATACTGATTGAAGCCGGTGGTGGCCGCTTCATGTTCGTAATGCACCTGGTGGCTAAGCAACTGTTTGTACTGCTTGCGGGCGATGGCGGGCAGCAGCACAAACTGCCGGAGGTTCTCGGGCAGTTTGATTTCATTTTGCGGTCTGGAAGGCTTACGCACCACCCCAGAGCGGCTGTGTGCCAGACGGGTAGTGATTCGCAGCATCACCGGAATGCGATATTTTTCCGACAGGTCGAAACCGTAATACACCATGTCGTAAGCTTCCTGCTGGTTCGAAGGTTCCAGCACCGGAATCATGGCGAATTTGCCGTAAAATCGGGAGTCCTGTTCGTTTTGCGACGAATGCATCGAAGGGTCGTCGGCGGCAACCACCACCATGCCACCGTTGGCGCCGGTAATGGCTGAGTTTACAAACGCGTCGGCGGCTACATTCAGCCCTACATGCTTCATACAAACCATGCTGCGCTTGCCGGCATACGACATGCCAATGGAGGCTTCCATGGCAGTTTTTTCGTTGGCAGCCCAGTTGGAGCGGATCCCCTTGGCCGTTGCTTCCTTCGAATGCTGCACATATTCAGTTATTTCGGTAGATGGGGTGCCGGGGTATGCAAAGATCCCCGAGATGCCCGCATCAATGGCGGCCTGGGCAATGGCTTCATCGCCCAATAACATCAGTTTCTGCATAGATATTTCGTTCTGTTAAAAGTTTTACAGGGTTTCTGTTTCGGGCAAAAATAGGAATAAAATTTTGAATATCTTGCAGGGGATTTGAAGCCATGAATCTACTTGCACACGCATACCTTTCGGGCGATAATGAGTACCTTATGATCGGCAATTTTATCGCCGATCATATCAAAGGAAACCATATCAGCCACCTTCCACCCGATGTCATCAAAGGGGTGCAGTTGCACCGTATGATCGACCAGTATACCGATCAGCATCCGATGTTCAACCGAAGCTGCAACAGGCTGTATCACAGGTACCATAAATATTCTGGCGTTGTAGTCGACATTCTCTACGACCATTTTCTGGCCCGCAGATGGGCCAACTACCACGACAGGCCTTTGCAGGAATTTACAGAGCAGTGTTACGGATTGTTGCTGAAGCATTACAACATCCTGCCTTTGCGTACCAGAAACCTGCTGCCCCATATCATGATGGACAACTGGCTGGTGGCGTATTACCGTTTCGACGGTTTGGAGAAGAGTTTCAAAGGGATGTCGAGGCGGGTAAAATACAATCCCGGGCTGGAGCATGCTGTAGAAGACCTCAGGCTCCATTACGAAGAGTTTGAAGCCGATTTCAGGGATTTTTTTCCTGAACTGATATCTTTTACAGATCAAAAGATTGCCGAACTTACCGGAAAGGCTACGCCAGCAAGGAAATCCGCTGTCAGACGTACCAGATTTCTCCGGTTTGCAGGGTTCCGCCGCCGCCGTAACCGCCCATCACTTCCGTCGTCCCCTGAAATGGATTGAATCGCCCCATTCGCCGTAACCGATCTCATCACCCGAGAGCTTGATGCGGGCTTCGAGGCAGTTTTTGCACTCGTCAGCCTCCTCATCCACACAGGGTTTGTCTTCGTAAAGCAGGTACCCTTCGCGGTATTTTACCGGCGTAAGGTTGGGCATGATGACATTGGCGCCGACCTTTAATGCTTTTTCCCTGCCCACCGGGTCGATGGCCTGCATGGCAGTGGTAGCGGCAATGTTGATGTCTTTCATCATAATACGCAACAGGGCAATCATCTTCATGGTCAGGTTGAAACGCTCCTCCCTGGGCATCAGCAAATCGCGGTATTCCCACAAAGGGGTGTCCTCATGTTCGATATAGGGCCCCATTCCTGCCATATCAATATCGATATCACGAAAAAAAATCAGGTCGTCTGCCAGGTTTTCGATGGTCTGGAAAGGGAGTCCGATCATCACACCGGTGCCCACCTGAAAGCCCACCTTGCGGAGGGTATGGAGGCAGTTCATACGTGTGGTAAAGTCGTGGGTTTTATCGTTCGGATGAAGCTTCCGGTATAACACCTGATCCGTTTCCTCGATACGCAGCAGGTAGCGGTGTGCCCCTGCATCGAACCACTCCCTGAAAGTCTCTTCGGTCTGCTCCCCGAGTGAGAGGGTAATGTGCATCTCGCCGTTGGTCTGTTGGTGGATTTTTCGGAGCAACGAGGTAATATTGGCAACGTGGGTTTTGTCGCTTCGTTCGCCTGCCTGTATCACCAGTGAAGCATATTGCTCTTTCCAGGCGTAGATGGCAGCCTCCAGAACTTCCTGTTCGGTAAGGTAATATCGATCCACCTTCTTGTTGCCGCGCCGGATGCCGCAGTAATAGCAGTTTTTTGCACAGATGTTGCTGAACTCAATCAACCCTCTGAAATAGACCTTTTTGCCTACAATATCTTCTTTCACAGAAGCGGCTTTCTGGTAGATTTTCTGCCGCTGAACCGCATCCGCCTGAAGCAGAATTATCAGATCATCGCGGTTGAGGAAGTCTTTTTCCAGCAGGCTTTCAATGGTATTTTGCATCTAAAGGGAAGTTTTTAGTAAAAACAACGGGAAGGTCTGTTTTGTTGAAGGGTTACTTAAAAAGCTCAGTCTGCAGCCGTACCTGCAAGCCTAGACTGAAGATAAAGGGCTGATAAAAGAACCCCGGATTTTCAATCAATGGCACCGAGAACCCCATTTGCAACACCCCTTTTACCTGTCGGTACCCCAGCTTCAGTGTGGCTGCAGGTTCAATAAACGGGCTGAAAGCTTTTTGATCACCCTGTCTCAGCGATACCATCACAAACCTTGAGGAAATGCTGAATTCTGCAACATCGGTAACTACTCCAATTGTGGGCTGCACGAAACTTCGAAAGGAAAAGACGTCTGCATATGAAATGAACAACTGGTTGTCGAATTCCGCTTTAAGTTTTCCAGCGCCACCACCTGCATACACCTCAAAACGACCTGCTGTTCCCAGTGGCGTGAAATACCCGGCACCCGCTTCAAAGAAGAGGTGCTGGTGATAGTTGTCGGTACTGTCGGAAGTGTAATTGCGAAAACTGCCATTCACCATTATCCCGACATGGTCTGTGATTCCCAAGGCAAATTGGGGGTCAAATCCGGCAATTCCGGTATGGGCGTTGAATACCATTTCGCCTTTCTCCTCCAGCATCGGGGCAGGTAAAACATTTGGCACATAGGCCGGAGCACAGGCATTTTCCATCAGCAGAACCAGAATGAACAGTGCTGTTAAAACCGGAAAGAGCTTTTTCATTGCATCAGATTTTCCCGCTAAGATAGCCAATATAATGGAAAAAGCCTCACAAAGGAGGCTTTTTCTATAGGAATTCATTTGGGCTTACTTCTTCAGGTATCCTTTTTCGTAGGCATCTTTCAGCATCGGCATAATCCCTTTCTTGGTAACCATGCGGATGGCATGAGCCGATACTCGCAAAGTGATCCAGGCATCTTCTTCCGGAATGTAAAATTTCTTCAGATGCAGGTTGGGAAGAAATCTCCTGCGGGTTCTGCTGTTGGAGTGGGAAACGTGGTTTCCTGTAATCACGCGCTTTCCGGTTAATTCACATACTCTGGACATATCTCTTGATTTTAAAAGTGCTTATACTGAAAATCGGGCTGCAAAAGTACAAAATATTTTTTACGATGCAAACTGCAGAAAAAAATATTCCGTCAGAGTTCAGTTTTTCCAGGTATTTGATCCATAGCATATTCCGCCAGTGCTGCGATGGTCAGACTGGGATTTACACCCGGGTTTGCCGGTATTACCGAGCTGTCGATGACATATAAACCCGGGTAGTTAAAAACCCGCATCTGGCGGTCAACAACTCCATTCTCGGGTATTTCCGACATGGGGCAACCTCCGATCAGATGTGCTGTAGTAGCTTTGTTTGCTATGAGTTCTGTAATGCAGTTCATCGGAATCCCTTTTGATAAAGCCGCATATCTTTTTGCAGTCTCCTGACCGGCTTTGATGAAGGTTGGAACCTTTCCATCTTTTCCGGAGAAGGTTAGTGTGCTCTTCAGAATCCCCTTTTTCAATTTTAGCTGCATGGAACTTTCGTGGTTCTGCATCACCATCAGTACCAGAGAATTGCTGCACCAACGGGGATGTGCCAGAATGCGTAATGCCTGAAGGGGGTGAGTGAACAAAACCAGAAATCCTTTGATGCACCTGAACAAGGGACTCCTTCCTTCGGCAGCCATTCCTGCCAGGTGGGTAACGGCACCTGAAGCGTCGTTGAATTTTACTGGTTGCACCATGGTACCGGGTTCCGGACAAAAACAAGCGGTAATGGCAGGCCCGTTGTTAAGTTTATGGGAGGAAAGGGCTACTCCGGACAATGCTTCAGAATTGGTACGCACTTTAAAACCCAGAGTCGGCGAAAGCAATGGCAGGGTTTTATACCGGTCGCGTTGCAGAAGGAGGAGCTCCGTTGTTCCCAGTACATTTGCGCTGATAATCAGGTTTTTGGAATAAAAAACATTTTTCTTTTTCTTGAAACCGATCCCTTTGGTGAAAACTGAGTAGACCGTATTTTCAAGCTTGATTTTAAATGCTTTGTGTTGATCAAGGATGATTGTTCCATGTTTCTCAGCAAACCAAAGGTAATTTTTATCAAGGGAGTTTTTACCCCCTTCCCGGCATCCGGTAATACAACCGGCACATCGGCTGCACCCTTTTCTCGATGGACCTTCACCTTGAAAATAGGGATCGGTTTCAGTGTCAGGATTACCCTGGTATATCCCCAGATCAACCCCGCGAAAGGTACCGGCAGCATTCATGTCTGCTGCTACTTGCTGAAGGATCAGATCCTCCTGCCCGTCGGGATTCCATTGAGCCGCACCCAGCATTTGGCGCGATCTTTCAAAGTAGGGTTCCAGTTGCTTTTTCCAATCAATCCCTGCAGGCCAGCCAGGATCGGAAAAAAATTGATCCCCAGGTTTCATCAGAGTTGCGGCATATACCAGGCTCCCTCCGCCAACCCCAACTCCGGATAATACAAAGGCCTTTTTGAAAAAACTGATGTTTAAAAATCCCCGCCATCCGAGTTTGGGATTCCACAGATATTTCGAAAGCTCCCAGTCAGACTTTGGGAATTCATCCTGTCGATAGCGCCTGCCCTGTTCAATCACCAGTACCCGATACCCTTTTTCTGACAACCGCAGAGCAGAAACACTTCCCCCAAATCCGGAACCGATGACAATAAAATCAAACAGGGAATCAGTTTCGTTCATCTTCCAAAGGATAGAATCGCTTCAGGATTGGGGTTGAAATACCCGTTTAACTGAGAAGTCCTTATAGCATTAATCCAAAACATCCAGCATTTTCTGTAAATCATCACCCTTTTCACCATTTTTGCCGGATTTTCTGTAGGCTTCTATCAGGCTGGATATTAGTTTTTTGATGATCTCTTTAGGGGTTGCAGAGCGAATACCATCCGGCTGAACTTCCACTTCGGCAACTTTCAGAAAAAACAGCAATTCACTTTTTGTTAAGACATTGCCTCGTGAAAACGGGTTGATGAAGAACAGCAAGTCATCTGCCTCCTGATAAGCGAGAAAGAAATAATCCCCCAGGTCTATCCCTACCACCGGGACACCAAGACTTCGGGCGACAAGGATGTACAGGATCCCCAGGCTCAGATGGTTCCCTTTGCCGGTATCCAGTACCATATTGAGGTAATAGCATGGGGGTGACTGATAATCCTTTTTGTTTCCAAAGAACTCGTAGTCATCGTATAACACACTGTTTACCACCTGAATTTTCTCTATCGGGGTCATTTTGTCCTTGATCCTGAGATAGATATCCTGGGTGATATGTCCGAGTCGCCGTATAATGCTCTCCTCCTTAAGGTTGGGATACTGATATTTGGCAACGATAAGAGCCCCCTGGAGAAGGTTTTCGTTGTTAAATGTGGCCCATTTTGCCAGTTGCTGACTGGTCTGATAGAATTGTATCTGTCCTGTAAGATGAACAATCCGTTCCTCCACAATCGGATCAGCCTCTGGCAAAGCTTCTTCGAGCAAAGGAAGAATGGCGGTTCCACGCTGAATGATTTCCCGGCTAATGAGTAGAAATACAGATTCATCCGGGTCGTCCAACAACCTTACCAGTGATCTGAGTTCCTGTATGTTTTCTGTTTCCTGCAATGTTTTCGGGATTCAGGTTTCAAAAGTAACGGATTCGTTTGAAGTTTAGTCCCTCAATTGAATAATTTCATGGTAACTTTTCTATCACCTTCATTACGAGGTGTTTCATGGGTTCTGTATAGTCATCCAGAAATTCGTTGCGGATGCGGTTCGCCAGGATCAGGCAAACGGTGAGGGTTTTATGCCCCATCGACCTGCCCAGGGCATAGAGAGCTGAAGCTTCCATCT